>JAJPZM010000060.1 GCA_021204335.1 Parabacteroides sp.
ATATATATATGATTCTTTCATTTGATAATTGTTAAATGATTTTTTGTTCGGCAATAAAATATATATCCATCGTATATAAACGCTGAACAGATCGACATAAAATCCAAATGCAGTAACGAATGTTTTTAATAAGTTTCCTCTCCTGACAAAAAACTCTTACCTTAGTGCCGTAATTCAAGTAATATGGTAACAGAAGAATTAAAAAGACTCTACTACGAATACACTGGTTCACAGGCCAATGAGATCACCGAACTACCTTCATCCGGTTCAAACCGCAGGTATTTCAGAATAGAGGGGTCCAAAACATTAATCGGAGTAAGCGGCTCTTCACAGGAAGAGAACAAGGCTTTTATTTATATGTCCGGTTTCTTTAGAAAAAAAGGCATTTCCGTACCGGAAGTTCATTATTATTCAGACGATCATTCTTTTTACCTGCAGGAAGACCTGGGCGATACGATGCTTTTCAGTGCCATAGAAAAAGGCCGCAAAAGCTGCGTGTTCGATGAAGAGGAACGCCGTTTGCTGCATAAAACGATCAGCATGCTTCCTTCCATCCAGTATGCCGGAGCCGATGGGTTCGATTACGACAACTGTTATCCGCAGCCCGAGTTCAACCGGCGTTCGATCCTTTGGGACTTGAATTACTTCAAATATTGCTTCCTGAAAGCCACAGGCATGGAATTCCAGGAAGACCGCCTGGAAGATGATTTCCAGAAAATGAGCGATGTCTTGCTGCGCGACACCTCTCCTACTTTCCTTTACAGAGATTTCCAGTCGCGCAATGTAATGATAAAAGACGGGGAACCCTGGTTTATCGATTTTCAGGGTGGACGGAAAGGGCCGGTTTACTACGATGTGGCTTCTTTCCTCTGGCAGGCGAAAGCCAATTATCCGGAAGATTTAAGAAATGAATTGCTTGCCGATTATTTGCAGGCTTTACGAAAATATACAGAGGTAGATGAAGAACATTTCTTCAGCCAACTACGCCATTTCGTGCTGTTTCGAACCTTGCAGGTGCTGGGTGCGTATGGTTTCCGAGGGTATTTTGAAAAGAAACCGCATTTCATCCAAAGCGCGCCTTTCGCGATCAATAACCTGCGCCAGTTGTTAAAGAACGACTATCCGGAATATCCTTATCTCTGCTCCGTTCTGCGCGAACTGACCGGACTGACACAATTCAGGGACGATATACAAAAACGAATACTGGAAGTGAAGATCGTTAGCTTTGCCTATAAAAAAGGCATACCGAACGATCCGAGCGGAAACGGTGGTGGTTTCGTCTTCGATTGCCGCGCCATCAACAACCCGGGCAAATATGAACGGTATAACCATTTTACAGGGCTGGACGAGCCGGTAATCCGTTTCCTGGAAGAAGACGGCGAGATCACGCAATTCCTGGAACATGTATATACGATTGTAGACGCATCGGTAAAACGCTACTTGGACCGCGGTTTCACTAACCTGATGATCTCCTTCGGCTGTACCGGCGGGCAGCACCGCTCCGTTTACTCGGCACAACATCTGGCAGAGCACCTGCATTCCAAATTCGGAGTAAAAGTAGACCTTACCCACAGGGAGCAGAATATAGAACAAATCTTTGACGCAATATTATGAAAGCTATGATTTTCGCAGCCGGTATGGGGACCCGCCTCAAACCGATGACCGACAATACCCCAAAGGCATTGATCCCTATAAATGGAAAACCAATGTTGGAACATGTGATCCTGAAACTGAAGGATGCCGGATTCCACCAGATTGTAATTAACATTCATCACCTGGGAGATCAAATCATTGATTTTCTGGCAGCCAATAATAACTTTGGCATACAAATTCATATCTCCGACGAACGGGATTACCTGCTCGACACCGGTGGTGGAATTAAAAAGGCTGCCAAATTCTTTCAGGGAAATGAACCGTTTCTGGTACACAATGTCGATATATTATCGAACGTAGACCTGAGAAAATTGTACAACTGCCATCTGGAAACCAACCCGCTTGCCACTTTGCTGGTCAGTAAACGTAATACGTCGCGTTATCTTTTATTCAACAAAGAGAATCAGTTATGCGGATGGCGCAACCATGAAACAGGCGAAGTAAAATCCTATTACCCCGATTTCGACCCGAAACAATATAATGAATACGCCTTCAGCGGAATCCATGTTTTGTCACCTAAAATCTTTGAATGGATGGAAGAATGGACAGGAAAATTCCCGATCATCAATTTCTATCTATCTATTTGCGCTAAAACGAATATCCACGCATACGCCGCCGAAAACCTGCGCTTGCTGGATATCGGCAAACCGGAAGCGTTGGCTAAAGCGGAAGAATGGATCAAAAGTTTATAAAGGATAAGAAAAGATGGCTTTAGCCGGAAGTGTTTCAGACAATTCTGACTAAAGCCATTAACAATGGCAAATACTCTTTCAACTCCACACGCAAAAGCTTTAAGGCCTGCTGGATACGGTAATCGACCGTTTTAGAAGATACATTCAGTTTTTCTGCAATTTCGCTATAAGTCATATTCTGGAACCGGTTCATTTCAAAAGCCTCGCGATAACTTTCCGGCAAACGGGACAAAGCAGCTTCTATATTCCGGGTTAATTCTTCTACTATATAAAAGTCTGGATCTTCATATTGCGATTGCTGGTTTTCGTACATTACACTCACCACCCGTTCTTTCAGTTCGTTACGGTTTATTAAGGTGAGACATCTGTTCTTGACAGCTTTAAACAAATAACTTTTAGGGGAAGACTCGATAACCTGCATGCTGCTGTTTTCCCAAAACCAGACCATTACATCCTGCACGATCTCCTGCCCGTCGTCAAAACCGACAAATTGTTTAGCGTATGCACATAATACGGGATAATAACGCATAAACAGGATATCGAATGCTTTCACATCACCAGCCTGGATCTTTTCAAAAAGAAGCTCGTCAGTCGTATTATCTGTGATTTTTGAAAGCATATAGTGAATTGAATATTAAGTTCAAGTAAGATGAAACCGATTGTGTATGCAAAAATAACATTTATTTCAGAAAAAAAACGCTTTTTCGTTTAGGAGGTTTCTTTTCCCGTTAGTCTTACATATAAAAAGGGACAACATGGATACACAAAAACATATAGACGAACAGATACTACTAGGCTATTATGCAGGATCACTCTCCGCCGATCAAAAGCGGGAAGTAGAGCAATGGATACAAGACTCGGAAGAAAACCGGAAACTGGCCCGCGACGTTCAATACATCTATATGGCAACCGATACTCTCAATACGATCAAAATGGTAAATTCAGCAGAGGCGCTGGAACAGGTTAAGAAAAGATTCCACAAATCCGCCCAAACGAATTACCTTGTTTGGTTCCAAAGAGTGGCAGCTATTCTCATGCTGCCTCTATTGATCAGTACAATTTACTTTGTGACCAGACATGAACCGGTCGAATATATCGAGGTAAAGACAAATCCGGGAATGGTAGCAGTGGTAAACCTGCCGGACGGCAGTAAAGTATGGCTGAACTCGGGCTCTTATCTGAAGCATCCCCAAAAGTTCACAGGCGATACCCGTACGGTCGATTTGGATGGAGAAGCTTATTTCTCCGTACAAAAAGACAAGTCAAAGAGATTTATCGTGAATACCCCTTTCGACCTGAGAGCAGAGGTGTTGGGTACGGAATTCAATATGGAAGCCTACAAGGGAAACGACCAGGTGACAACGTCTTTGGTTTCTGGTTCGGTCAGACTGTCTTTCCGCAACAAGGAAAATAATGAAGAATCGTTTATCATGAAGCCGGATGATGAAGTTGCCTATAACATAAAGACTAAAGGGATCAAGGTCAATACATCCTATCTGCCGACTCAGATAGCCTGGAAAGACGATTTGGTTATCTTCAGGAACACCTCTTTCGAGGAGGCACTGAACATATTGAGCAAACATTTCAATACCGAATTTATCGTAAAGAACGACCTGCTGTATGAAAATTCTTTTACCGGAACATTCAGCGGACAACATCTTACGCTTATTCTCGAACACTTCCGGCTATCGTCGGGCATTCAATATAAATTCATCGATCCGGAGATAAGCCCGAATCAAGACAAAATATCAGAAAAAACAATTGTTGAACTATATTAATTATTTGTGTAACCTAAATTTATCAGTATGAAAGTAACAGCTCCCACTTAAAACAAAACATACGGAAAATATTGGCGTATTTTCCCGTATGAAAAACAACTGCAAGCTTGTTTGGCGACAAGCATAAGCAAATGAATTTTTTAACTCACAAAATCACTTACAAATCTATGACAAATTATTTTAGCATCCAACATTTCAGGATGGTGAATTCACTGTTTATTGTCCTGAAAAAAATACCATTATGTATGAGACTCACTGCAATAATGCTATTTGTATGTATAGGACTGGCTTACGCATCCGAAAGCTACAGCCAATCGGCAACATTAACCCTGAACGTAAATAACAAAACGGTACAGGACGTATTAGACGAGATCGAGAAACAATCGGATTTTCATTTCTTCTACAACAATAAGCAGGTAAATACCAATCGTGTCGTTTCCATTAAAAGCAACAAAAAGAATGTATTCAATGTGTTGGAACAGTTGTTCAACGGAACAGACATCAGTTATAAAGTTCTGGATAAGAGCATTATTCTTTCACCAAAAGAAGTATTGGCCAGTGCCGTTACCCAGCAAACGATCAAAAATATATCCGGAACGATAACCGATGCCAATGGCGAACCGATCATCGGAGCCAATGTGGTAGAAAGGGGATCGACCAACGGGACAATAACCGATGTCGACGGTAAATTCAGCTTGTCAGTACCGGATAAATCGACATTGATAATTTCTTATATCGGCTACACTTCCAAAACAATCCAGGTTGGCAACCAGACAGTTTTCACCATACAGTTGGCAGAAGACACGCAAAACCTGAATGAAGTTGTCGTAACAGCCTTAGGTATCAAACAGGAAGAGAAAGCGTTGGGTTATGCTGTTCAGAAAGTGACGGGAGACAAACTGCCTCTTGCTAAAACTGTTGATGTCGCCACCTCACTAACAGGTAAAGTGGCCGGATTGAATATCCAGAACAGTACGGAATTTAACGAAACGCCTAAAATCAAGTTACGTGGGGAAACACCATTGATCATCGTCGACGGTATTCCTTACGGCAATATCTCTCTCGATGAAATCGCCTCAGACGATATTGAGTCGATCGACGTACTGAAAGGAGCAACTGCTTCAGCCCTGTATGGTGCCAGAGGTACCAGCGGTGCCATTATGATCACAACGAAGAAAGGAGCCGATCATGAAGGATTGAACATCAATATCAATAGCAACACCATGTTCTTCTCCGGTTACCTGGCATTCCCGGAAACCCAACATTCCTACAGCCGCGGTTTCGGTGGGGAATATAATAACGACTACGTTTGGGGAGACAAACTGGACATCGGCCGTACAGCCATTTTATGGGACCCGTATACCTACGAATGGCGGGAACAGGAATTAACATCAAAAGGAAAGGATAACTTCAATAACTTCCTGCAGTTCAGCATGGTGACCAACAACAATATCAACATCTCGCAGCAAGGTAAATACGGCTCATTCCGCGCTTCTGTCACCGAAGTTTACAATAAAGGGCAATATCCGAACCAGGATCTGAACAAGATCACTTTCTCTGTCGGAGGAGAAATGAGCTGGAAAAACTTCAAGATGGATACGTCGGCAGCCTATAACAAACGTATTTCCAGCAACGACCACGGTTCCGGTTATTCCGGCAGTTACATTTACGATATGGTGATTTGGGGCGGTACGGAATATGATGTCCGCGACTACCGCAACTACTGGGTCAAAGGGAAAGAAGGAATACAGCAAAACTGGTACGATGACAACTGGTATGACAACCCCTGGTTCAAGGCCTACGAAATTACGGATGCTTATGATATAGACGTAATAAATGCGGCATTGAATACCAGCTATGAAATCACTCCCTGGCTAAAAGCGATGTTGCGTGCAGGTGTCGATGTCTATTCCAAAAGAAACGAATGAAAAAACCCGCTCAGTGCTAACCAGGCATGGGATAAGAAAGGATTCTATGGCGTAAGCCGCGGCACGGATATGAGCGTGAACACAGATGCCATGTTGATGGCCGATAAAACATGGGGCAAGTTCAATATGAACCTCATGGGCGGAGGTAACATCTACTATACGCATTACGACTTTATGAAAAGTACGACCCAGGGCGGTTTATCCATTCCCGAATTCTATTCGCTCAATGCTTCAGTCGACCCTATCAAGGCAAGCAGCGAGCTCAAACAAAAACGGGTAAACAGTTTATATGGAAAGGCATCTTTCGGATGGGCAAGTACATATTTTGTAGATGTGACCGGAAGAAATGACTGGTCGTCCACACTTTCCGCCAAACAACGTTCTTACTTCTATCCTTCCGTTTTAGGAAGTATTGTCCTGTCTGAAATCGTTAAATTGCCGGAATGGTGGGATTTCATGAAAGTACGCGCATCATGGACAGCCTCTAAACAAGATGCCGATATTTATGCCAATAATAATGTGTACTCCGTATCGACGAACGTATGAGACGGGCTTTCCACCGCCTCTTATCCGTCGAGCATTATCGGAGGATTGGTCAGACCCAAGAAATCGGAAGTATGGGAAGTTGGAGCTGCAACAAATATGTTCAAGAACCGGTTGTTCATCGATGCATCCTATTACCGTAAACTGGAGTCAGACTTTATTATAAAAGGTGGCGTAAGTAGTTCTACCGGCTTTAGCAGCATACAGACAAACTTCAAAGAGACCCGTCTCCGCACAGGTTTTGAAATCACCATAGGAGGAACACCCATACAAACAAAAGATTTCAGCTGGGATATCCTGACAAACTGGTCGCACGATCAATATACCTATAAAGATATCGACCCGGACTATTCGACCAAAAAGCCTTGGGTGAAAAAAGGAGAAAGCTGGGATTGGCTGGCCATAGAAGACTGGGATCGCGACCCGGACGGAAACATCATTCATAACGGTGGTATGCCGGTCAGACAATCTTTCAAAACAAAAGTAGGAAATACCACGCCCGACCTGGTTTGGGGTATTACCAATACATTCCGTTACAAAAACTTCACCCTCAGCTTCACGTTGGACGGACGTGTCGGTGGTTTGTCATACTCTAAAACCCACCAGATGTTATGGAATACCGGAACCGGAAAAGATACGGACACCAAGTGGAGATATGAAGAAGTGGTGAACGGTAACCGTACCTATATCGGACAGGGAGTAAAAGTAGTTTCCGGCAGTGTGACCCGCGACCCGGATGGAAATATACTGGAAGATACCCGCGTATTTGCTCCGAACGACGTTGTTGTTTCATACGAAGCATATATCAGTAAATATCATGACAACAACAATACGCCCAGCCGCCAGAACATACTGAGAGAAACATTCTTCAAGCTGCGCAACCTGTCTCTTTCTTACGATCTGCCGTCCGAATGGTGCCAGAAGGTAAAAATGAAGAACGCTTCTATCGGATTTACCGGACAAAACCTGTTCCTCTGGGCGAAAGATTATAAATATGCCGACCCGGATAAAGGTGGAGACTCCGATGGTGTAGAGAGCCTGAACTCTCCTTCCCAACGTTATATGGGTGTAAATCTAAAAGTTAATTTCTAAACCGATAAAACATTACGATATGAAACTAAAATATAAAAGTTTACTGTATATACTGAGCGGGACTCTCCTTTTTTCAGGATGTACTTCCAGTTTTGACGATCTGAATACCAATCCGGATACAACAACAAAAGTGACATCGTCCATGCTCGCAACTAAAACGATATTAGATATGACCAAGTCGGCCAGCAACTGGAAAAATGAATTTCTGGTAAAACGCATGTGCTGGGGGAATAAATGGACGACTCTCAATACAATCGTTTCGGAAAAGGAAGTTTCAGCGGACTCGAGGTTCTAACAAACGCCCAGAAGATGGTAGAGTTGGCTCCCGAAGATGACCTGGATGCCTATACCGACTTATATTACCTTCTGAAAGGTTGGTACTTTTTCCGGACAACCATGAATATGGGAGATATCCCTTATTCGGAAGCATTAGATATCGACACATACCGGTATCCTAAATGTGATGAACAGAAAGAGGTATTCAAAGGTATCCTGTCCGATCTGGCATTGGCAGACGAATACTTTGCCAAAGCAACCAGAGCTTTTTCCGGTGATCCTTTCTATCTGGGAGAACCGGACAAATGGAGAAAGGCAGCCAATGTTTTACGCCTGAAAGTGCTTATCTCCCTTTCTAAAAGGGCAGACGACACTCCTGAACTGCAAATAAAAGAGACGTTTGCAAAAGTCGTATCCGAAAACAACCTGTTTGAAAGTAATGACGATAACCTGCAAGTAGTTTACTCTGATAAAGAAGGGCAGAAAAACCCGTACCATGTAACGGAAACCCGCAGTATCGAGTACTACGCCGCTACCAATACGCTGATCGAACCGTTAAAGAAGTTCAAGGATAACCGGTTGTTCTACTATCTGGCTCCGGCTGAAGCGCTTACCAACGAGTTGTATCTCCCGGCAGGAGAAACCCTGAAAAATCCGAATGACTGGGATGCTTACCTGGGTGTCGACGTTGCCGGAGTATACGACACGGAAAAAGACAAAATTGCCAAGCGGTTGCATTCACGTCCGAATGATGTCTATCGTTATAATTACGTCGGGGTACCTTGCATTCGCTTAGGATATGCAGACATGAATTTCATTATGGCCGAAGCTGCCGAAAGAGGTTGGATCAACCAGTCAGCCCAAAGCCTTTATGAAAAAGGCGTTCGCGCTTCTTTCGAGTTCGTACGGCCGACCGTTCCGGCAGAATACAACAACGGCGTTGAAATAACGGATGAATACATCGACTCTTACCTGAAAGGCGAATACGTGGCTTACAAAACAGACGGCAGTTCGACCGACCGATTGAAACAAATCTGGATACAGGCATACCTGGCCCGGTATTTCCACATGGCGACAGACGATTACTACGAATATCGCCGGAACAACTATCCGGAATTCCCGATCAATCCGGAAACAAACCTGAATGATGCCAAAGACAAGATACCGATGCGTTATATGTACCCGGAGTCGGAGACCAACTATAATAAGGAACAATTATACGAAGCACTGAACCGGCAATGGGGCGGTGTGGATGATGTCAACGAGATCATGTGGATTCTGAAATAAAGGATACAGGCTCTCCGTATTTTAGACTGGATATGACAAGGGATAGGAAAATCCTATCCCTTGTTCATTCAAAACAGTTATCTTTGAAGATATAAAAACACATTCTATATATAATATCATGAAATATTCATTTATACTACTCCTCTGTTCATTAGTTATCACATCGGTAGCCCAGTCTCCTGCCCCCAATCTTGCCTTACATCTCGACGGGAAAGATAACAATGTAAAGACCGGAATCCGAATCCTCAACGCTCCCTGGACACTCGAAACATGGATCAAAGGGGATGATACGTCGTGGAAAGATCAGGAAATCATTTTCGGAGGTGGAGAATACAGCCAGCTGAATATAACCGATTACCTTCCTCTGGTTATTGAAAAAGGGAAACTTCACAGTACCCGGGCCGACCTGTGGTCGGACAATGTGCTGGACGACCGATGGCATCACGTAGCCCTCAGTTGCGACGGCACCGTTACCCGGTTATACCTGGACGGCAAAGTGGCGGACAGTAAACCAGTCGTCGTTTCCGTATTGCCGGGAGCCTTAGGAATAAACGAAGCCGACTCCACAGCCTTCGGCGGACTTATGGATGAAGTGCGCGTTTGGGACTCAGCCCTCTCTACCGAAACTATCCGCGAATGAATGAACAAGCCACTGGCTCCTACCCACCCACAATTCAAAACATTGATCGCTTACTATAACTTTGATGACGGGATAGAAGATGTTTCCGTCAACTGGGCAGGCAAAGGAGACCAGGCCTATCATATACGCAATGGACGGATCGATTATAAAGGGACAATCCCCATGGCTTACACCGTAGTGAACGACAACCCGGGATTTGCTTACACACCCGATAAACCCCAGGAATTATTCAATGCCGTTGTAATAGACAGCGAATGGGATGCCGACCAGGGAGCACAGGACGACCAGATCTTGAAACTCAGAATTGTAGTCACCGGTAACCAGGCACCTTTATCGCTCACTGAATTATCACTGGATCTGTCTGAAACGACTTCATTATCCGATATTTCGCGCGTACATATATATTATACAGGTAAAACAGCCCGTTCCGATACACGCACAAAATTATTCGGCAACGGGAGATCGCCCAAAGGAAAGATAACATTCAAAGCACCGAAAGGAAACCTTGTATTGACACCCGGCATCAATTACATACTCGTCACTGCCGATATTTCCGATAAAGCGGCCTTCGGTAATACAATCAAAATAAAGGTTCCTTCTTTCAAACTGGATGAAACCGGCTATATCCCGGAAACAAGCAAAGACCGTATAGACAAAAAGAATTACCTACAACAGCAGCCATAACCCCAATATCGTCAAAGTGTTGCAATGGAACATCTGGCATGGTGGCAGGCACGTAGGAGATGACGGACGAAGCCGGATCATCGACCTGCTGAAAGCATCCCATGCAGACATCATTACCATGCAGGAAGGTTACGGCGGACAGCAACGTTTTAAAGACTCGCTCGACTATAACATGCAGACACCCGCTTCAGACGATAACCTGGTACTTTTCAGCCGGTATCCGCTGACACCGATACCGACAGAGAAAACATTCAACTCCAATCCGGGAAAGATTACGTTGCCCAACGGCCGCCAAATCATTGTCAATGCCTGTTGGTTGCGCTATGCTTACCGCCCCGAATACTCCTGCAACTATCCGAATAGCGGACACGACCCGCGTATATGGGTGGCAGAAGACTCTATCCTGGCTCTTGTCGATATGAAACATATCCTCGAAAAGGATACAAAGCCTTATCTGGCTAATGACGATACACCCGTCATTATCGGCGGGGATTTCAACTCATGCAGTCATCTGGACTGGACTACGGCAGCCGCTCCCTTACATTACGGATACGGTCCTGTCCCATTCCCAACAACCCTATATATGCAGGAAGAAGGTTATAAAGACAGTTTCCGCGAAATCAACCCGGACGAAGTGAACCGCCCCGAAGGGACATTCGCCGTTATCTACGGGCAATTACAGGTAAGCCGGATCGATTTTCTTTTCTACAAAGGGAAAGGAATAAAAGCTATCGCGTCGAAGATAGTCAAGACTGCTCCCGAGATAGACGATGTATGGGCATCCGACCATGCAGCCGTTCTGACAATTTTCGAGATAACTCCTACAACAGAATATGAATAACATAAATAAAATACAGATGAAAACAAAACTTATCCTCTCTCTCATCCTCCTGCTCGGAATGATCAAAGTCTCCGCCCAGGTCTATCCGGTAAGGGCACAGCTATCCGACAAAAACTCATTTTCAATGATCTTGCTGCCCGATCCGCAGAGTTACATCAAATTCGATGCCAACCAGCCGCTATTCGAACTTCAGACGGCATGGGTAGTCAATAATATGGACTCGTTAAACATCAAAGGCGTCCTTTGCACAGGAGACTTGGTGGAGCAAAACGAGATACGTATTCCCGACGGCGTAAACGGGAACCAGACCAGTGAAGAACAGTGGAAAGCTGCCTCAAGGGCTTTCGAACGTCTCGATAATAAAGTATCATACGTGATCTGTACGGGAAATCATGATTACGGTTATGAGAAATCGGAAAACCGCCTTTGCCACTTCCCCGATTATTTTCCATCCGAACGAAACAGTTGCTGGAAGAAATCATTGGTAGAAGTCGGCAATAACTACAAGGACATCCCGACACTTGAAAATGCGGCTTACGAATTTGAAACCGACACTTGGGGCAAGATACTCGTCATCTCTCTCGAATTCGCCCCACGCGACGAAGCGATCGCATGGGCTAAGAAGGTGACCGAGAAGCCGAAATACAAAGATCATAAAGTAATCCTCCTCACCCACTCTTACCTTACCTGGGACGGCAAGCGCCATGAGAAGGAAAACTACAAAGTATCACCTGCCAACTACGGAGAAGCAATCTGGCAGAAACTGGTTTATCCTTCTTCAAACATCTGCATGGTGCTTCGCGGCCATGAATGCGAAATAGCCGACTACAAAGACAATGTCTCTTTCCGCATCGATAAGAATGCAGCAGGAAAAGAGATACCGCAAATGATGTTTAACGCCCAGACGGCCGACGGACAGTGGCATGGAAACGGTGGCGACGGCTGGTTGTGCATCCTCGAGTTTATGCCCGACGGACAAACGATTCAAGTAAAAACATTCTCCCCGCTTTTCGCCCTGTCGCCTCTGACCTCCGATAAAGCCTGGAGAACCGAATCGTACGACCAATTCGACATAACTATAAAATAAAGATAAAAGGAACAATGAAGATTGGTTATTAAAGCCGATTTTCATACCTTTGATGAACTAATACAAATTAAACACATATCATGAAACAAAGAAACTTATTACTCATTCTGGTTTTAACCATCGTAACTATCAGTTCGGCTTTTGCCGCCAAACCAAAAGCGAAACATGTAGTATGGATCGGACTCGACGGCTGGGGCGCTTACAGCGTAGAGAAAGCTGAAATGCCTGTCACCAAACAATTAATGAAAGACGGTTCCTATACATTAAAGAAACGTTCCGTATTGCCATCTTCAAGCGCCGTTAACTGGGCATCCATGTTTATGGGAGCTGGTCCCGAACTTCATGGATACACCGAATGGGGATCAAAAACGCCGGAACTTCCTTCACGCGAATTGAATCAGCATGGTATTTTCCCGACTGTTTTCCAACTGTATCGCGATGCAGACCCGAAAGCAGAAATAGGTTGTATATATGACTGGGACGGAATTAAATATCTGGTAGACACACTGGCACTCAGCTATCATGCCCAAGGTCCTGATTATGCAAAGAATCCAACGGCTTTAACCGAAATGGTGGTAAAATATATCACAGAGAAAAAGCCGAACTTATTTGCCGTTATCTTCGATAACCCCGGCCATGTAGGCCATGCCGACGGACATGACACACCGGCTTATTACAAGACACTGAAAGAGTTAGACAGTTATATCGGACAGATCGTGGATGCCGTAAAGCAAGCAGGCATGCTGGATGAAACAATCTTTGTGATCACAGCCGACCACGGTGGAATCAACAAAGGACATGGCGGCAAAACAATGCAGGAAATGGAAACCCCGTTCATCATCTCTGGTAAAAACGTGAAGAAAGGATATTGCTTTGACGACATCAGCATGATGCAGTTCGACTGTGCTTCTACGTTAGCAAACTTATTGGGACTGACTCAGCCGCAGGTTTGGATCGGACGTCCGATGCCGGTATTCAAATAAATAAAAGAAAACAATGAAACAGCTATTTATAAGTGTATTATTTTTGTTGGGCGGCTTACTGAACGGTAACACCCAACAACCGTCTCTGAAGTTTAATAAAGACGGAAAGTTCAAGATCGTACAATTTACAGACGTACATTATATTCATAATAACCCGAAGTCGGCTATCTCCATCAAAAGGATCAACGAAGTGCTGGATGCGGAGAAGCCGGACCTGGTTCTTTTTACCGGTGATGTGATCTATGGCCAGCCGGCAGAGGAAGGGATGCGTACCATTCTGAATCTGGCCGCCCAACGTAAGATACCTTTCGGCATGACATTCGGCAACCACGACAACGAACAGGGGCTAACGCGTACTCAGTTATTCGATATTATCCGGACAATCCCTTACAACCTGACAGACTCCGTAAAGGGAGTATCGGGAGCCAGCAATTATATCCCGCCGGTCAAATCATCGGACGGAAATAAAGATGCCGTTGTACTCTATTGCATGGACTCGCACTCGTATTCGCAAATCGAAGGAGTCGGCGGATACGATTATATCAAGTTCGACCAGATACAGTGGTATCGCGATAACAGTGCAAAATTCACGAAGCAGAACGGTGGAACTCCGGTTCCGTCACTGGCCTTCTTCCATATCGCTTTGCCGGAATATAACCAGGCGGCATCCGATGAAACGGCGATCCTGGTAGGAACCCGTAAGGAAAAAGCCTGCGCTCCCCAACTTAACTCCGGGCTTTTTGCTTCCATGAAAGAGATGGGAGATATTTAGGGAGTATTTGTCGGTCACGACCACGATGACGACTATGCCGTTTACTGGAAAGGCATCCTGCTGGCTTACGGCCGTTATACCGGAGGCGATACGGTTTACAATAACCTGACCAACGGTGCCCGCGTAATAGAAATGACCGAAGGAGAAAACGGTTTCACCACCTGGATCCGCCTGAAAGACAACGAGATCATCAATAAGGTCAATTATCCTTCCGACTTTATTAAGAAGAAAGATTGATCCCGTTCCTATACAAGTAAAGCCCTCTCCGCCTAAAGCTGGGAGGGCTTTATATTTTGCTTCAAAAGATGATATGATCACTCTACCGGTTTCGGCGTGCAGGGAAACCAGGCCCAGAATGTTGACCCGACATTCGGAGTAGAAGTGAATCCAACCTCCCCGCCTGCCAATTCGACAATCGCTTTGGAAATAGTCAACCCAAGTCCGCTCCCCTGCGAGAACTCATTGAGTTTCTCAAACCGGTCAAAAACCTTGTCATGCATTTCTTCCGCAATGCCAACTCCCGTATCTTCAACATATATCCGAAATCCCTTTTCCTCAATAGTGTACCCCATCTTCACATATCCCGCTTTGGTACATTTCACCGCATTGGTAAGAAAGTTCATCCACACCTGTTTCAGTCGGTTTCGATCCAGCACAACGGAACAGTCCGGACTGGATTTATCCAAAAGAAATTCCACATTTCTATTTGTTACCTTTGGCAGGATGGTCAGATACAATTCATTACATACTTTAGCCAGATTAAACGGCTCCACTTTACGTTCAACGATTCCGGACTCTATTTTAGACAGATCCAGAATATCATTGATCAATCGCAACAACAATTCATTATTGGACCGGATTATATTAATGTATTCTTCCTTTTCCTCCGGATCATCACAACTTACCAGCAATTCGGAAAAGCCGAGGATGGCATTCAACGGAGTGCGTATCTCATGGCTCATATTTGCGAAGAATGCGGACTTAAGACGGTCGGACAGTTCGGCCTTTTCTTTCAGTTCCTTCAATTCCTAAATCATATTCTCCCACTTCGTATTGTTGATCGTTATACCGGTATAATTGGTTACATGACCGCTCCTGTCGCTTTCTACCTGAATGCCGGAAACAAGCAATGCCTACCATTCGTCGTCCCACTTGGTCTTGGAGCGATATTTGAAATTGAAACCTTTATTCGTTCCCTGAAGCATGTGGTCGAAAGCCGCCCGAAGATCTTCGGCATCGTCGGGATGAGCCACTGCCAGATATTCTTCGAGGGTAATCGGTTTCTCCGAATGATAATCGTTTACCGGATCATTGAAAGAGCGAAACTCCCGGGTTCTCACATCAAAATCCCAGTAAGACATACCGACAGTCTTTAGAGAAAGTTCTATTTTATAGTTTTTTTCTTTAAGCCCCCTGTTCAACTTCTGAAGCTTGGGGATATTTTGCCGGAATCCTGTAAAACGGATGATATTACCCTCCTCATCCTTTTCGAAAGGGACTCCTATAATATCACAGTACTGCCACGCTTCATCACGCTTCGCCTGCATGCGGCAAGTGAAATTGACGGTATTATCTTTGCCTTCCGACATCGGCCGTATGCCTTCATAAAAGGCCTTACGATCTTCGGGATGGATAACATCTATATATTCGTCTATTGCCAACGGCCTGCTACTTTCGTAATTATTGATCGGGTCGTTATAGGATTCAAACCTCTGAGTCCGGACATCAAAATCCCAATGGACGATATTACTGACCTTCATCGCCAGTTCACGTTTGGCAATCAGTTCCTGCGTCTTTTTTGCCATTTGAAATCTTTCCGTCACATCCAGTTGCGTTCCGACGATCTGCAATCTCCTTAAGTACTCGGAAGACAACCTCATTCTGCTTTCGTAATAACGGTATTGCTTTTCCGCCTCGTTATAAAAACGAAGCGTGATCTGGCCGTATTGAATTTCTTTATTGATCAATTGCGAAAAAAGCTTCTCCAGCGGAGCGTGATCTTGCGGATGCAACATTTGCAACATCGCTTCCTTCGGCATATCCACCGTAGCAACAACATCTCCATGCAACGGATTGAAAACGTCTTTATGCACATCATATACCCAGGAAGATATATTGGCAGCTTCCATAGCCATTTCCAGGTTCTTCTTGGTTTCTTCCGTCCGGAATTCTTCTTCTTTTACAGACGTCACATCTTTTGTGAGCAATATATGCCCGATAACACCTCCCGTTTTACCTTTAATGGCAACTATCTGAACATTGTAAATGATTGTATCTTTGTTCTCGGATGGAAAGTATGCATTGCTGTTGATCTGGTCAAAGTCATATTCGAATTCCAAATGAATCTCCTCGCCTGCTTTTATCTTGGCTCGAAGTGCATCATCCACATAAGGACTATTGAACAGATTGACAATATTTATAACCGTATTCCGGTCAGCTACGCCATACATACGCAAAGCATGGTCGTTAATACTACGCAAAACACCATTCGCATCGTATATTTCAATACCTATTGGCAGAAAAGCATAAATACTGTCGGTGAACAGGTATTGTTCTTTTATCAATCTGGATATTTCCTCCTCAGGAGAGGTATCCCCGCTACTTGCAGAATCTATCTCGTGTTGTTCCATTCGTCCCTATTTTCGTCCGTTTAAATACGCTATCGCTTTATAAACAAGCAAATCAGACGGCGTTTACATTCTTCTTCTGCAAAAATAAAACAATAAAGTCATATAGGGAAACCAAACACGAAAAAATATTGAAAAACAACAGGTTTTAGCAGATAGCCAAAACCTGTTGTTTTCTTATAATTCGGGGTTTAAGCACTACGCCCAGGCTTTTCTTTCCATCCATCTTTATTACGATGGGCTTGTCGAAACGGATATGACGGAGGTTTTCCGTATCCTCGACAGCCGGTTGGGCGTTCAGGAAATCCTCGTCGAACCAGCCGTCGCCTTTAAACGGATTGATGGTGAAATAACCGACACCAAAAGAGGTCAGGTTCTGGAAGAAATGCGTTCCCTGGCTCGGGTCGACACGATAGTTTTCCAGTCCGCACTCCACAATCACGCGGGCATTGCTGATATGCGGCCACTTAACGGGAATACCCAGCCACGAGTCGCTGCTTCCCCAACGTCCGGGGCCTACCAGCACGTAATTCTTCTCCTCTGCAGTGAACTTACGGTTCAGCTTTTCTATCTCGTAAGCAATCAACTGATTGTTCGACGAGTTAAAAGCGCCGCTCTTTACATATATAATATCCTGTACATCATTTACAATGCCATGTCCCAGGACGCTTGTCGACGAAAGGATTGTCTCTTCGTTCCGCACCTGCGTCAGGTCTTCATCCATGATCTCCTTATTATCGACGATCGGACGAATCTGGAGCAGATAGAAGGTAGCCTTATCGTGGTTGTTCGGATCGACATTCATGGCGAACTCGATCTCGACCGGGCGTCCCATCTCGCATTGCCCGATATGGAGCAACTCGTCGAGTGTCTTTGCCAGCGGGAAAACATCATGCTGGAGGATATTCACGAAAGAAATGATCTTACGCCCGCCCTTATAATAACCGTCGCGGATGATCTGGTCGTACGGGTCGTAAGTGGAAACAATATATTTCAATGAACCGTCCTCATCGGCATCTTTCACATTCAGCTTCACCAGATTAAAAGAGTCATCGATGGAAAACTGCTCTGCCAGGTTCTTCAGATCGAGCGCATAGAAACGGGTTTGCGTCTCACGAAGAGCAAAATCCATTGTACTCATCTGAAGAATGTTGTGCGGATGGCGGGGGGAGAAACGCAGCGTCTGTCCGCCGTCTACGATATATTCACCCAATCCCAGGGCGATATTGGCAATGCCGTCTTCCGCCTTCTCGTTGCCGATCGGGTAGAAATTCAGCGAACGGGCAACACCGGACAGGGTCGGATAGAAATGATCGTTGTAATGGTTGCCGACCACTTCCTGCAACACGATTGCCATCTTCTCCTGATCGATCAGATTAGACGTTGCCGTCATATAGGCCTTGCTGTCGCGATAAAAGACAGAGGCATACACCGCTTTAATCGCATCGTTCAGCAAACGGAGCATTTCATATTTATCTTCCAGACGGGGAACCATATAGGTAGAATAGATCCCGGCGAACGGCTGGTAATGGGAATCTTCGAGCAAGCTAGAAGAACGGACGGCAATCGGGCTTTTCACCACCTCGAAGAAAGCCATCAGGTCGTCAATCAGGCTCGACGGCAGACTGGCGCGAAGAAAATATTTCAGGATCGTTTCATCGTCCGCGTCACCTAATGCAATGGGATACAGTTCGTTCGTCTCCATAAACTCATCGAAGATATCCGTACAGATAACAACCGTCTTGGGGATGTTCGTACTGAAATTTTCTGTTTCCAGCTTCGGGTAACGTTTGACCATCGCCCCCATAAAGGCAAGACCTCTCCCCTTACCTCCCAGCGAACCGTCGCCGATACGGGCAAAGTTGCTGTACTCATCGAAGCGGTCTTTCTGATAGATTGCCACCACGCCCGAGTTCTTCATCTTGCGGTATTCCACAATCAGGTCGAAGATCAGCTTGCGTGCCTCATCCATATCTTTATAATCGCTCACGTCGACACGCTTCAGCACCTCTGCCGGTGGAAACATGGCACGCGAATAGAAGAAACGGGAGAAATGGTTGCGCGAAAGATGATACACCAGCGAATCGTCGGGAATCTGGAAGACTTTTCTCTGCAAGTCCTTCAAATCCTTGATACGCATAATCTCCTCTTTCGTCTGCGGATTGAGGATCACGAAGTCGCCAAACCCGAAACGCTGCATGATCTTCTTACGAAGGTCTTGCGGATAACTTTTCGAGTTCTTGTCGATAAACGAAGCCCCGAGCTCTCTCGCATACACATTATTGGACGACTCCGACGACTCGAGCACAAAAGGAATGATCAGCCCGGTCTTACGGACATACTGCCCGAACTTATACCCGGCATACGGATCCTTCACCCCGTCGTGCATGAAACTTATATCCGACACAATCCCCAGCATATTATCGCGGTACTGGTTGAATATGCGCACCGCCTCCTCATACGTACGCGCCAGCTTGATCTTGGGACGCCCGCGCATCCGCAGCGTTTGCTGGTGACCGTTGAGCGCCTCTTTCGCAAACATCTGGCTCTGTTCCAGCACGAATTTATATAAATGCGGCAACGCCGACGAATAGAAATGGACGGAATCTTCCACCAACAGGATGATTTGCACGCCGACACTTGCCGTATCGTCGGGCGCATTCATCTTATCCTCGATCAGTTTGATGATAGCCAGCAGCAGTTCGGCATTGCCCAGCCAGCTGAACACATAGTCGATCGCGCTCAGGTCTTCATTGGTAATGCGTTTCGAAACCTCTTTCGAGAAAGGGGTCAGCACTACGATCGGAATATTCGGATAATGTATCTTTATTTCTTTGGCCGCCGAGAAGATATCGCGGTTATCCATGTTCGGCATGCAGATAATCAGCTCGAAGTTGCGGTCTTTCAGTTCGGCAAGCGCCTCCTCCTCCGTTGTCACCTGGGTGAAACGGGGGGGATAACGAAGACTCAACGAAGTATATTCGTTAAAGATCTGTTCATCCACCCGCCCGTCGTCCTCGAGCATAAAGGCATCATATTTAGTAGCAATAAGCAATACATTATATATACGCTTATTCATTAGATTGGCGAACGAGGTGTCTTTAAACACTAAGTTCTTAAAATCAGGTATTCCGCTCATAATGATTTCATAGAATTATATGCTCCCAAAAGTAAGGAAAAAATCAAATGGGATGCCTACATTTAGTATTTTTCTCCCGACATTTTACTTTTTTGCTCCTTACATCTTACTATTTTACTCCCTACTTTTTTTACTTTCGGGCTTGCTCGAATTTAATTTTGAGCTAGCCCAAAATCAATTTCGACCATGCTCAAAATTAATTTCGTGCATGCTCAAAAAAAATAAAACATTATGACTTTTCAATTAAAAACTGCCTACCTATACATTAATATATAGGCATCTTTGAATTAGAAGAACGGGAAGCGCCTGAAACTTACTATAGGACATACATCAATAACATATAATTCCCTATCAAAAAGTAAGCAAAACTCTTGGTCAATCCATAGAATTGCCTACATTTGCCTACAGATTGTTATTCTTAAAAAAGCAATAAACGCTATGAAGACAGAAGTTATTTTATCTGCACTGGAAGCCAAGCACCCCGGAGAAAAAGAGTACTTGCAAGCCGTGAAAGAAGTTCTTTTATCAATCGAAGAGGTGTACAACCAGCACCCGGAGTTTGAGAAAGCCAAGATTATCGAAAGGCTGGTAGAACCGGAACGCATCTTTACTTTCCGCGTGCCCTGGGTAGACGATAAAGGAGAAGTACAAGTAAATTTAGGATACCGCGTACAATTTAATAACGCAATCGGCCCGTACAAGGGAGGAATCCGTTTCCACCCGTCAGTAAACTTATCTATTCTTAAGTTCCTGGGCTTCGAACAGACATTCAAAAATGCACTGACTACATTGCCTATGGGTGGTGGAAAAGGTGGTTCCGACTTTGCTCCGCGTGGTAAGAGCGATGCAGAAATCATGCGTTTCTGCCAGGCTTTCATCATGGAACTGTGGCGCAACTTGGGTCCCGACCGCGACGTGCCGGCAGGCGATATAGGCGTTGGCGGACGTGAAGTAGGTTATATGTACGGCATGTACAAGAAACTGGCTCGCGAAAACACCGGTACATTTACAGGTAAAGGCATGGAATTCGGAGGTTCGAACCTTCGTCCGGAAGCAACCGGCTACGGTGCCCTGTACTTCGTACATCAGATGCTTGAAACTCATGGTATCGATATAAAAGGTAAGACAATCGCCGTTTCCGGCTTCGGAAATGTGGCATGGGGAGCTACCAAGAAGGCTACCGAACTGGGTGGTAAGGTGGTTACGATCTCAGGCCCTGACGGATATGTTTACGATCCGGACGGTATTTCAGGCGATAAGATCGACTATTTGCTGGAATTGCGTAACAGCGGTAACGACATCGTTGCACCATACGCCGATGAATATCCCGGTGCAACTTTCTATCCCAGCAAGAAGCCCTGGGAACAGAAAGTAGATATCGCCCTGCCTTGCGCTACACAAAACGAACTGGATGCCGACGATGCCCGCAAGCTGATCGCAAACGGAACATTATGCGTTGCCGAAGTTTCCAACATGGGATGTACTGCCGAAGTAGTCGACCTGTTTATCGAACACAAACAGTTGTTTGCTCCGGGTAAGGCCGTTAATGCCGGCGGCGTAGCCACTTCCGGTCTGGAAATGACACAGAACGCTATGCACATCTCCTGGACAGCCGAAGAAGTGGATGCCAAGTTGCACCAGATCATGGGCGCTATCCACGAACAATGTGTTTCACACGGTAAAGACGGTGCTTATATCAACTATGTAAAAGGTGCAAACATTGCCGGCTTCATGAAAGTAGCCAGAGCGATGATGGCACAAGGAATCGTATAAATTACTCAGTCATATTTCCCGAATTCATACGCCGGGAAAGGCAATCTTTTTTAAATAAAACGGGGAAAGGGCCGGATTCTGTTGAAGAACCGGCCCTTTTATTCTTTCCTGCCGGATATCATTTCCTTACTTTGCCGGGGTTCTTAGCCATAAAGTCTTTCCAACCGGAATACTTCTTCTCCGAAATCGGATTATTGGTCTGGAAATAATGGCAGACGGCAGCCGCCAGTCCGTCGGTGGCATCCATCTGGGGCAACATCGACTCCTGCGGAATATGCAGGAAACGTTGGAGCATGCCGGCTACCTGCTCTTTGGCGGCATTACCGTTACCGGTTATCGACATCTTGATTTTTAGCGGAGCATATTCGAAGATGGGAATATCACGTTCCAACGCGGCCGCCATGGCGACACCCTGGGCACGTCCGAGTTTCAACATACTCTGCACGTTCTTTCTGAAGAAAGGGGCCTCGATAGCCAGTTCGTCGGGATGATATTGGTCGATAAGTGCCAGTACCCGCTCGAATATCTTCTTCAAACGCAGGTAATGGTCTTCGTATTTATTCAGCTGCAGGACGCCCATAGTCTCGAGCTTCGGCTTATTTCCTTCGATCTTCAGGACACCGTATCCCATGACGATTGTTCCGGGGTCGATACCCAGTATGATACGGTCTTTTATCATAGATCCAATGCTATATCTTCCAGTAAAGTACTGAAGCCAACGATCTTTGTTCCGAACCGCGTGACCAGTTCCTGCTGCAAGGAGCGTCCTTCGTTCTGCAACCAATAGTCCAGCGTCTCAGGGTTCTTTACGTGGAACTGAACCGAATAGCTGGATGCATCTTCCGTCTCGTCCTGCAGGATACGCCGCAGGTAAGGCGTCATCAGGAAACCGCTGGCTGCGGCACGTGGTATATAGCTCGTTTTCAGATAGTCGATGCATTCGTCGAGGATATCGTTCTCTATATTAAATGTCGTATTATAAATAATCATTGCTTTCCGTATAAAATTTCTTATACAAAGATAGCGATTATCTCAGGAAAACCTCTATATTTGCAGTCGAAAACAAAAACAGGGCATTAGCTCATCTGGCTAGAGCGTCAGACTGGCAGTCTGAAGATGATCGGTTCGAGTCCGATATGCTCCACTAAGCACTCAAACAACTAAATACCAATCATTTACGATTGGTATTTTCCATCCAAAAACATCAGATTTTGCCGATAAACGGTTAAAAAAAAGGACAAATTTTCTCAAATTTGGGCTGTTTGCCCTGTCGAATCCCTGTCCTAACACTTTTTAACATTATGGCAGAACTTTCAATCACCGTCGTTCCGGCTAAGATATTAGCTGACGGCAGCCACAAAATCAGGATTAGTGTTAATCACAAAAATGAGACCAGGTATATAATCACCAGGTTCAAAATTGACGATCTCAAACAATTTAAAGCTGGGCGCGTTACCGGGAGACCAGATGCAAATCTCATCAATAAAAAGTTAACAGCGCTTTTGAACAGTTATTACGACACGCTGGACAGCATAGACCCAGATGCTTTTAATTGCACCCAACTAAAATTGTATTTAGAAAGTTCAGGCAATTTAAAAGCCCCAGTTACTTCTTTATCTGATCAATGGCAACACTATATTGACGAGTTACTTGATAACGGAAAAGAAGGAACCGCGGGATTATACCAGGTTACTAAAAGATACTTTGAGGAAAAGTTTGGCAAAATGGTTTTATTGGCTTCTATTACGGGAAATACTGTTGCCTCGTTTGAAAAAGCTCTTTACAAAAGAGGACTGTGCGATACAACGGTAGGAATGCACATGAGAAATTTTAAAGCGGTCATAAACTCTGGCGTAAAGTCAGGAATGATTGAATATAAATTACATCCTTTCAACTATTATACTATGCCTGAGTCGCACGAGCGAGAGCTAGATATAACGGTAGAAGAACTTCAGCGAATACGGGATTCAAAACCCACCAGTCGAGGTAAAATCATTGCGCGGGATCTATTTATGCTGTCTTATTACTTAGGCGGGATAAACCTCATTGATCTCTTAAATGTGGATTTCAGAGGATTAGAAGTTATCACATACGTGAGAACGAAAACAGAGCACACCAAACGCGGGAAAAAAGAGTATCACTAAGTATTCAACCTGAGGCGAAAGAAATTATTCAACGTTGGGCGGGGTCTGATGGAAAGCTACATTTTAATTATAATTTCACTTATAAGAACTTTCGTAGCTATGTTACACATACTCTACATGAGCTAGCAGAAGATCTAAATATAAAAAAGAGAGTAGTGTTTTATTCAGCCCGCAAATCGGTCGTTCAACATGGCTTTGAACTGGGGATATCTCTTGAAATAATGGAATATACTATCGGCCAAACTGTCAAGAAAAAAAATCGCCCGATCTTTAACTATGTTCGATTTATGAGGTCATTCGCCGATGAGGCTATGAGGAAAATATTAGATCATATTAAAGAACCCCTCCATAGCAAAAAGCAATGTAATAAAAAGCCCGGTAGAACAATCTACCGGGCAACCGTGATGGGTAATATTAAACTGTCAAATTAAAACATTACAGCTTCACAGTTAATAATTCAGCACCTAGTTTATGCAATGCTTCTGATATCTTTTTTCTTTGAGCCGGACGAGGTTTTACCAATCCTGACGAATAATGAAAGAATTGCTTTTGGTTGATGCCAGTAAGTTTTTCTAATGCTGGCTTAGAGAATATCCCAGAATAATACTGCAATAACGAAGGAATATCATACACCCATTCAATTTCTACATTTCCTTCCAGTTCTTTAGGAATAACTTCATTGTACTTTTTATAAGCCTTTATACCATTTAATATACTTTCTTTGGTTTCCTGTACGGTTTCGCCGTCACCATAGATACCGGCAACATTTTCTGCCCATGCTCCGAACAATTCTGTTCCTTTTTCTATTTTTACTATAATCTTTCCCATATTCTATTTCTTTATTGTTATAAGAGATATAGAGCTTTATTCAAGCTCCATATCTCTTATAATCTTCTTTCTTAATCCTTCATCCATCTCCTTTGCCCCATGATATGGTACTGGATAGCAGATTCCGTTTTTGTCTTTGTATATCCGGTGGCTACCTTCGGATTCTTTTGTCCAGAACCACCCTCTTTTCTTACCTTTCTTTCTAATAGACCTGTGAAATTCTGATGATTTAACCATTTCTGCATGTTTTAATTTGACAATACAAATATAAC
>JAJPZM010000035.1 GCA_021204335.1 Parabacteroides sp.
ATATTGGGTTGAGATTGCTTTGTTTGTTTGTTTCCTTATTAATATAGTTTATTTACTGTTTTTTGCTGTGGCTTCGTTGTTTAAAGGGAAGCAACATCAGAATGCATTTTCTGTCAATCATCAGCGAATCGCAATATTAATTCCAGCTTATAAAGAAGATAAGGTGATAATGGAATGTGTATATTCTTGTATGCAACAGGAGTATCCTGCTGATAAATATGATGTGGTTGTTATTTCCGACAGGATGGAGGAGCAAACTAATAATAAGCTGTCGGCGTTGCCTGTAAAACTTGTTGAGGTCTTTTTTAAGAATAGTACGAAAGCTAAAGCTTTGAACTATGCGATGGAGCAAATAGGAGATGCTTATGATATTGCTGTTGTATTAGATGCCGATAATATTATCTATCCTGATTTCCTACAAAAATCAATGATGTCTTTTCAGATTCAAAAGTACAGATCGTTTAGGCGCATCGTATGGCAAAAAACTTAAATACGAATTTGTCAGTATTAGATGCGGTAAGTGAAGAGATTAATAATAGTATCTTTAGACTGGGACATGCCAATGTGGGTTTATCTGCAGCATTAATAGGTTCGGGGATGGCTTTCGGTTACGCCCTGTTTAAGAATATAATGTTGACTATCGATGCTGTGGGTGGTTTTGACCGGGCCTTGGAACTTT
The DNA here is from genome assembly GCA_021204335.1 of Parabacteroides sp. Taxonomy (GTDB): domain Bacteria; phylum Bacteroidota; class Bacteroidia; order Bacteroidales; family Tannerellaceae; genus Parabacteroides. The sequence goes on from JAJPZM010000035.1 coordinate 680, forward strand.
CACTGATAAAGGAAGGAAAGAGAATTTATTATTTGCCGGAAGTGGATGTTTTAGATGAAAAAGTACAGAATCATGCAAATTTCTCAAACCAGCGCCGGCGTTGGCTTTCTGCGCAAATTCATTATTTAGGCAGGTTTATCGGAGATGTTCCTGCCGCTATATTAAAAGGTAATTGGGATTTTTGTGATAAGGTGTTTCAGCAGATGAGTATACCGCGGATATTGCTTTTGGGGATGACTTTTGTTATTTCTCTCTTTTTGTCGTTTGTGGCTGGCGGGTTGGCTATTAAGTGGTGGATATTGTTTGTCGTACTGATTGTAGCCTTATTACTGGCTATTCCGTCATCATTGTTCAGTAAACAGTTGGTGGTTGCTTTGTTCGAATTGCCTTATTCTTTTTTACTTATGCTCCGTAATTTATTCCGCCTGAAGGGAGCTAATAAAAAGTTTATTCATACTTCTCATGGTGTAGAAGATAAAAAATAAGAGAATGATGTTTGTTGGGAAATTTAAGAATAACAAGCCTTTCCCTGAGAAAATCGGTTGGAATGGGAATGATCGTATTATGTATGATCAGGTATCATCTGTTTTTACAAATGATAGGGTAAAAGTTTACTTTTGGGGAGTATTGTATAATAAAAAATCTGCCAGTAATGTTGAAGAATTGTCTGATGCCGCGATTATAGCTGAACTTTATGAGCGATCGGGTGATGATGGCTTTTCCGGATTAGACGGATCTTTTACTTTTGTCGTATCTGATTCGGAGAGGACTATTGTCGTTCGCGACCATCATGGAACAAATAAACTGATTTATTATAATAATTTCTTTTTTGCATCTTCCCTGAAACTTTTACAGGAAACGGATGGGTTTATTACAAAACCGAACCTTCGGGCTTTAGCCGATTTTCTTTCGATAGGATATATAGCAACTCCTTTTTCTTCTTTGGAAGGTGTTTCCAAGTTGGGGGCGGGAGAGATGCTGATCCATCAGAATGGTCAATTTGTAACCAGACAGTTGTATCAGACAGGCGGTATAGAGCCTGCCCGGAATGCTGAAAGTTTAGAGGAGTTATCGGAACGATACGGAGCTTTGCATAAAGAGGCTATCGAAAAGCGTATCGGGAATAACCGAAATGTTGGAATTTTGCTGAGTGGAGGTTATGATTCGGGATGTAATCTGGCTGGCGGCTTTGCGTAAAATATATTCCGGAGATATCCATTCTTTTTCTATCGGTTTTAAAGGAGATACCTGGACAGAGTTGCCTTTGGCCAAATGTATGTCCGATACGTTTGATACGATCCATACAGAATATGAAATAGATGGGAGTGAAATATCAGCTTTGCCTGAAATTATAGATTATCTGGGTGATCCTTTTGTGGAAGGCGGACTGATGGTCAATTATACTGCCATGAAGCTTATTGGTGATAATAAGCCGGATGTCATTCTTGGCGGAGATGGCAGCGACCAATATTTTGGAATATCCGGTCGTGAAGTCGCTCTGCATTATCTTATAGCAAAATATAAAATAGCTCCGATACTTGGTCTGGGTTATTCCCTGTTAAGTAATTCCAGCTTTGATAAGAATAATAGTCTGTATCGCGTTTGTTTCCATTTAGATAAGATTCTGAATATCTTGAAAGGTGATTTATTCGGTTTCCCTGATTTTCGTTTGAAAGCAATGTTGCAAGATCGTTCGCTGGTTCAATCAACTGAAGAACTGAAGCCTGATTTACGGAGTTTTGAGCATTTATATCTTCAGCATGCCTATAAGACGGATCTGGAAAAAATCATTAATCAGGTGATTCTGTTCAAAGCTTCCAGAATGACAGATATGTTCGGCAATACAATTGCTTTTCCTTATATGGATTTAGATATTTATAATTTCTTACAACAATTGCCGGTACAATATAAATGTAAGGGAGCAAGTGTTACCGATATAGCGAAAGGATATGCAACGGCTAAGTTTTTATTAAAGTATCATTACAAACCGATGTTGCCGGAAGTTATTATCACTAAAAAGAAACAGGGTGGTTTTGCTCCGATGCCTCTTTTCTTTAAGGATGACAGATAAAGAGCAACAATTGCCGACTTTATAATGAGTTCGTCAGTAACGCGTGATTTCTTAAAACGGGATGCCGTCGATCGTTTTATCAAGCAATACGATCGGGAAGTGAATGAGAATGGAAATTGGTTTTGGTATAAACAGAGTAAGGCTATTCAATATTTTAATTTGTATACGTTGGCTTTGTGGTGGGAGAGATTTATTAATAAATAAGCGTTAAATAGATATGTCTATTAAGCAATAAGCAACAAAGAGTGTCTTTTGGAGTGCAATAGAGCGGTTTTCCGTTCAAGGTATGCAATTTGTGTTAAGTATAATTATTGCCCGGTTATTATTGCCTACGGATTATGGCTTAATAGCAATGCTTAGTATCTTTTTGGCTATAGCGCAGACATTTATCGATAGTGGATTTGCTAATGCGTTGATACAGAAAAAGAATAGGACGGAAGTTGATTACAGTACGGTATTCTATTTTAACATCGTTGTGTCATTTCTGATTTATTTATTGCTTTATATTTCGGCTCCGTCCATTGCTTCATTTTATAATGAAAATGCATTGGTTTCTATTACCCGTATAGTAGGACTGACTCTTATTATAAACTCGTTGGGGATTGTACAACAGGCTAAGATGACTGTCGTGCTTGATTTTAAGCGTTTGGCTATGGCTTCTTTTATCTCTGTTTTTATAAGCGGGCTTATTGGGGTCTGGATGGCGTACGCAGGAATGGGTGTTTGGGCATTAGTCTATCAATCTCTGTTGAATAATTTGTTGAGGGTTTGTCTGATTTGGGTTTTCTCCGGTTGGAAGTCTATGCTGGTCTTTTCGAAAGAATCTTTTTTGTCCCTGTTCTCTTTTGGATCTAAATTACTGTTGTCTTCTTTATTGCATACATTATATACCAATTTATATACGCTGATTATCGGGAAAAAGTTTTCAGCCGGTGAGCTGGGACTTTATAACCGGGCTTTTACATTGGCACAATTTCCGTCTACCAATCTGACAAATATTATTGTCCGGGCTGTATATCCTATACAATGCCGTTTGCAGGATGATGCGGAACAATTGAATTGGATGTTTCTTAAATATCTTCGGATGGCTTGCTATATCATATTTCCTATCATGGTGGGCTTTTGTGCTTTGGCTGAGCCATTAGTTCGTATATTATTAACTGACAAATGGTTGCAAGCTGTTCCTCTACTACAGATAATGTGTATTGCTTTTATGTGGGACCCGGTTATGAAAATCAATCATAATATGCTGAACGTAAAGGGACGGTCCGACCATTTTCTATATGCAGAGATTCTGAAGAAAATTATAGCCTTCAGTATACTTTTTGCCACGATCCCATTTGGTGTAAAAGTGATGTGTATGGGGCTGATCCTATACTCTTTCTTTGATATGGGTATTATAATGTATTATTGTAAAAAGCTTACAGATATCAGTTATGGGGATCAAATGAAAAGTCTATTTCCGGTTACTATATTGTCTTTTTCTATGGGAGCAATCGTTTATGGAGTCACTCTGTTTGATGTCTCTCCATTTTGTAAATTGATTGCAGGCTTTTTATCGGGTATGGGATATTATCTGCTTATTTCCTATTTATTCGTTTCAATGAGCTGAAAGTCCTTGGGGATATGTTTAAACGGTTCCTCCCTAAATGATCGATCATTTAATTCCGAGAATCAGAAAACGAAGTACTTTCCATTTTTTACAAGTGTCTCGATTAATATAGGAAGACATACTGCAATGATGGTGGCAAATAAAAATATAAGTAACTCAGAATGTATTCCTAGTCGGGATAAAATGATTCTTCCTCCTGATGTACCAAAACCATGATATAAATAGATAATGTAGGCATAACCACCCAGCCAGACAAAGAAACGATTGGAGTAACGAGTTTGATGCAGTACTACTATCAATAAGGCAATCACCCATAAGGGTTGGGTAAGTTGGCAAATCGGATCTTTTGCTATAGGATAAAACCATTTGAATTGTAATAGAACGATACCTATAAATGCAAATAGCATATAGTACTTTTTAAGTTTGGAAGTAAATAATTCTTTGGAAAAACGGTTTACACCCATCCCGATGATAAAATAAGGGAATTGGCTTAAGGTACCTTTGAAACTAAATAGATTAGGAATAGAATCGGGAATAAGACTTCCTTTTACTGCAATTAACCCTAAGTATACTGCAATTGAACAAATAATCCATCCTTGTATATTAGCAGCCCATTTTAATTTATCAATGATAACTATCATAAAAAACATGATGAACAAAGAGGGTAAATACCAATAAATCGTATAAGGAAAGACATAAATTCTCCATATTTCTGCTAAATTCCCTTTTTGATTAGTCCCGGGGATAATATATTGAATGAGAAAATAGGCAGTTGCCGCAATAATCATAGGAAGAAGTAAGCGGTATACTTTCTTTTGCATGAATTTTCCGATCGAAAGGTTTACTTTGATTGGAGCTAAGGCATATAACCATCCGGAAATAGCCGTAAAAAGAGGCATTTGTATATAATCGATCCACAAATAGATATAACGCCAGTAGGATGGGAGGTCAATCTTCATTCCACCACCGGGAGTTGAACCGATAACGTGTCCCATAACAACCAGTAAAATAGCTATACCGCGTAAGCTTTCAATATGAGCGACTTTGGGTTTATTCATTTCAATTGATTTTATCAGTTAATCCATGATAACTTCCTTTTATAAAAGCCGGTAACATCCCTTTTTGTCTGTGTATGGAATATTGTAATATATTTTTAGGGATTACTATAAGCAGTTGATATAATATAGCAGTGGCTTTTTTATAGATGTATAATTTCGTTGTGTAAACAAAATCCGGCTACGAGTAAGATAGTATAAACGTTGTGGCGTTCCCCGTTTGATAGTCATACTTTCTTTGTGTAAAACCTGGGCCTTTGGTTCATACCAGATTTCATACCCTGCCCGTCGCAGTTGTATACTCCAATCTATTTCTTCATAAAAAAGGAAATATATATTTGTCATCATTCCCGCATTTTCTATAATCTCCCTTGGAGTAAGCATGCAGGCTCCATGAGCATAGGCGGTAGGAGTGGCCTGGTCATATTGGCCCCGATCTTTTTGGTTAACTCCGATAAGATGATTACTGATGCGTATAGGGTGCATGAAAGTATATCCGGCATACTGGATTATATCCGGGTGATGTTCGTATTTTATTTTAGGAGAAACAAGCCCGATGCTTTCACTGGATTGTAATCGGTTTACCAATGTCTTTAGAAAAGGCCCGGTGATTGTCATATCGTTGTTCATATATAGGATATATTC
>JAJPZM010000014.1 GCA_021204335.1 Parabacteroides sp.
TGATAAAAACTATGAAACATCTTTTCTGCAGATAAAACACCCGGAAAACATACCTTTTATAAGGATAAGTCTTCCGGGTGTTTTTTACTTCAGGCTATTACCGGATACCGGATACATTTGTTTCCCTCTCCGGTATAGGATAGAAATACTGATCTTTACTACTCAGGTTATCGGCTATGTCATAGCGGGATAAGAATTTCTTCATGACATCGAAAGCTTTATCTGTTCTGACGAGATCCCACCAGCGCTGGTTTTCAAAACAGAACTCACGCCGCCGCTCCTTCAGCAACACATCAGTAAAGCTGTCGGCCGAAGAAATAGCCGCAGAGGTCAACTCCGGCAAACCGACCCGGATACGTACCTTGTTTATTATTTCCAACGCACCCGCCTGGTTATTCGTATGGTAAAGAGCTTCTGCATACAGCATATAAACATCTGTATAACGCAGCATAATCCAGTCGATATCCCAATCATTTGCCGCGCTGACAGGGTCGTTCCGGTATTTTCTTACAAACGGTTTATTTTATTGGTGATGATACTTCCTGATTTTTCCTCCCATTCGGTCTGTATGGAATAAACTCTCCGCTCATCCCCTTCTTCGGAGAATATATCGTCCAGAATCTCGTCATCAAAGAAAAGCTGCCATGGGCTCCCCCCGAAAGGTACCGTAAGTTCTGTCTCTCCCGGTGTGATGCCATTGGGGGCATTACGAGTCGGATATGGATTCCCCTCTCCCTGTGCATTCGTCTGGCAACCTAGAGAGAATACCGACTGGTCTTTGTTTTCATTCTCATACAAGAAAATGGACTCATAAGTAGGGAGAAATCCAGCCTGACCTATCCCATTGACAACAGCTTCCAGCTCATTCTTTGCAGATTCCCAATTGTTTTTATTCAGCGGATAACCCGACTGGAATACATAGACTTTGCCCAGAAAGCCTTTAGCAGCCAAAACAGTCGCCCTGTTAGGCAGTTCCCTGGGTTTTATATCGGGTAACAGACTGATCGCCGCTTTCAGGTCGCTGATAATGAAATCATATACTTCTTCTTCCGTAGCGCGTGTCACCGAATAAGCCTCGCTGATCGTTAACGGTTTCTCGACGATAGGAACTCCTCTGAAATAACGGACTAGGTCAAAGTAGATCAAAGCCCTGACGAAACGGGCCTCCCCTTCTATCTGTTTTCTCACGCTCTCGTCATCGAAAGTGCCGTCCTGAATACGGGTCAGGATATAATTACAACGCATAACCGTATTATATAAATCAGCCCAGGCAGTATTAATCACCGGAGTCGCTGCATTTTCCGTAAACCGGGAAATCATACCGTCGTCGTAATCAACCTGCTGCCAGGCATTATCGCTACGACATTCGGTCAATTGATAGGAGAAGTTACTTTTCAGATTTGCGTTACGCAAACCATGATAACAGCCAATGATAGCCTGTTCAAAGTGACTTTGGGTCTTATAGAATCCCTCGATGTTCTTATTAGAGATCGGAGATAAATCCAATTTGTCCGAACATCCTCCGGTTGCAACCAACAATAATAAACTTAGTATATATAACAAACTCTTTTTCATAATCTCCAGCATTTAAAATTTGACATTTATTCCAAACTGATACGTACGGGCAAGAGGATATCCCGAATCATAATCCACCCCCGGAGTTAAATTACTGTTACTGAACGGAGCATTCTGTGCCATGTGGTTATAATGATCATGCATATAGACGTTATCCATACTGAAATAAATCCGGCAGTTACTGATAAACGAAACTTTACTCATTAAACTTTGAGGGAAATTATAGGCAATATTAATATTCCTTATTCTCCAGAAAGAGGCGTCTTCCAACCATCAGTCGGACGGAGTAGTCAGGTTATCTGTCGTACAGGCGCGAGGTACTTTACCGTTGCCTGGTTGATCGATCGAACGCCAGAGGTCTCTCCAGTATCCTCTTACATTACCGCGCGACTGGGTTGTTTCTTTCTTTCCCAGGTTAATCAGGTTACACTTGGATACACCATCCATAAAAATAGACAGTTCAATACCTTTATAGGAGAAATTGTTGGTCAATCCCCATGTCACTTTAGGCACATTATTGCCATAATTCGTCTTATCCTGTTCATCGATAATGCCATCACCATTCATATCCTTATATTTGACATCTCCCGGCTGAGGGTTCTTATTGGCATAAGACATGTTCTTGTTTACCCGGCAATCTTCCTCATCTTTAAAAACACCGTCTGTCTTGAACAGGTAATAGTATCCGATAGGTTCGCCGATCTCTGTTTTAGTGATTGGAAAACCTTCCTAATAACCTATTATCGGACTGCCATCCGGCCCCAGTTGTTTAACTTCATTATGGTTATAAGAGAGGTTAAAGTTGGTGCTCCAATTGAAATCGCCTACTATATTTTTAGTCATCAGCTCTACTTCAAAACCACGGTTTTGTATCTTACCGATATTCTGCAAAGCAGTTCCAAAACCTGTGATCTGCGGTATGGGTACATTCAAAAGCAAGTCCTTGGTATTAGCTATATAATAGTCCAGGCTTAAATTGATACGGTTCTTCACAAATCCCAGGTCTATGCCGATATCGGTCGTCTGTGTCTTTTCCCAGCCAAGATCAGGATTGCTGAAGCTACTGGGACTATATCCTCCGACTTTACTTCCGTTGAATATATAATTCGTATTACTCATCAAACCGATGGAAGAATAATCTCCGATATTATTGTTACCTACTACACCATAGCTGGCACGCAGCTTCATATTGCTGACAACCGGTAGAGCCTCTTTGATAAAACTTTCTTCAGACATCAGCCAACCGGCAGAAACAGAAGGGAATGTTCCCCATTGGTTATTCTTGCCAAATCGCGAACTACCGTCCTGACGGATACTTGCGGTTAAAATATAGCGGTTCATATAAGCAAAGTTAGCTCTTGCCAGATAGGAGATCAGTCTCCATTCGGTTGCGCTACCCGTTGCACTGTCTATCTTGGTAGCTGCATTCGGAGTTTTAATATCATCATCCGGGAAGTCGCTTATCTGGAAACTTGAATTCTCAAAGTATTCATTCTGATAGGTAAAGCCAGCCAGCAGATTTAACGACCAGTTCTTTTTGTCCAGACCATAATTTAATGTATTCTCCGTCAACAGGTTTCTTCGCAGGCTATTGGAAACCGAACCAAAACTCGGATTGCCTCTGTTTACGTTCATAGTCTTATAATACTTATCATTATAAGTCGTTATGTTGGCACCAAAAGAAGACTTAAAGACCAGATTATCCAGGATATTCACATTGGCATACAAGTTTGCCAGGTAATTATTACCTCTGGACTGGTTTTCTACCTCTTTGGCCAAAGCAATCGGATTCAGGAAGAAATGAGCATGATAATAATAGTTTCCTCCCTTAACGGTTTGTTGATCCAATCCAACTATCGGTGCGAGCAGAATGGAACGGGAGATCGGTCCTTGCGAACTATCCGTATCCGGGTCATTTCTTTCTGAATAGCTTGTCTGCAAATTGAGTCCGAGTGTCAGATATTTATTTGCATCTACTTCTACATTTGAACGAAAAGATAGCCTTTTATAATCCGAATTGATAATGATTCCGTCCTGATCCAGGTAATTGGCAGATATAAAATACTTGCTTTTATCGCCTGCACCCGAAACAGATACAGAATAATTCTGGACCGGAGCTGTCCTACTGATCAGTTCCTGCCAGTCATGGTCAGGGAAAGAGGTCGGGTCCGTACGCCATAACGGGTCGATTGCATATTTATAGTTATCTCTATCACTTTCCGGGACAGATAGGTCTCCTCCATTATAGATATAGCTGTTCATTCTCTCTTCAATAGCATATTCTATATATTCATCCCGGTTTAGGACATCGACTTTACTAAATCTTTTCTGTATGCCGTAAGAGACATTCAAATCTATCACCGGCTTCCCTTTACGCCCGCTTTTCGTTGTAATCAGAACAACCCCGTTAGCTCCGCGGGAACCGTAAATAGCAGCCGATGCCGCATCTTTCAGTACTTCGATAGATTCGATATCCGAAGGGCTGAGACTGTTCAGGTCGCCTAAGATTGGAAAACCATCCACCACATACAAAGGAGAAGCTCCGTAATTGATAGATCCTGTACCACGAACTTTCACATTAAGTGACTTTCCCGGGGCACCGGATGTCTCCTGCACATATACACCGGCAATTTTTCCTTGTATAGCCTGATCCACCCGAGCAACCGGCCGGTCTTCTATATCCTCCGAACTGACCTTTGTTATGGAGCTTGTCACCTGGCTGCTTTTTAATTTACCATAACCGATCGCAACTACTTCCTGTAACGCCAAAGCGCTTTCGTCGAGACTGATATTAATGGTCGACAGATTTCTAACAACAACTTCCTTCGAATCATAACCTATAAAGGAGAATACGAGTGTCTCACCTTTCTTCGTCTCAAGCGAATACTCGCCATTCAAATCGCTGACAGCACCTCTGGCCGTTCCTTTCACAACGACATTCACACCGGTCAAAGGTCCTCCCTTTGCTTCAGAGACTATACCTTTTATCAGAATTTCCTGAGCCATAAGCCTGAACGGGCTTACACAACATAAAAGAAATATCAGGAATAAATACAGTTTTAACAAATACTTTCTCATGGTCTTTCTTAATTACACGATTAATGATTTCATTCATGTACAGATTCATAAAAGCAGTTGAGCCATAGATAAAAAGGGTGGGCGCTCAGTCTGAGACCAAACGTACATATTAGAATAACCCACTGTTTATTAAAAGATTACTACTTTATATGCAGTACATAAAAAAATTCGGTTAAACAAAAAACACAGTTAACATCTTACGTAGAATACAAACAATTCCCCCTTGGTAATCAGCGCGCAAATATTATACCTGCAGGGTTAATTATTCGTTGGAACATAACTCGATCTCTATTTTTTCATAAACAATGACAGAGGTAATTTTGCAAAATAAACAGCAGCATTTGCTGTTTCGTGCGAAGAATAATAGCTGACCCATAACTGGTCTCCTTCAACCAGAAATCCGGGATAGCTTGTATCTCCTCCCGAAGGTAACACATAAGATTCCTGAAAGTTGTCTTCTTCGTTACCCGTAAATAAAACAGTTTTATGATGGGACGGAATATAATAAGAACGTGAACCTGCAACCAGAACATCTTTCTCCAGAGAGATAAAGTCCGGTCCACCTAAAGGCATCTCCATCTTCTTCCAACTCCACTCTTTATATGGAGGCATACTAACGCCCCAATATCCGTAACGGTCTCCTTTCTCCCGCCGTACCATCATCAGCATTTTCTTATCCGATAGAAAACGGACAGTCGTTTCATTTGGGAAATCAGGGACTTCCAGATTTGTGACCAACTGATAATTCACACCATCGGTAGTTTTCACTAAAGTTATCCGAGCTTCATTATCCCCTTCCAACGAATAGTTTACACCATAACCGACAGTTCCGTTCCAAGTCACCCGCCAAAGCCAGTCATTTCCATTTTTAGCATTTTCATCGATGTGGACAGGTATCGGTTCCGTAAAAGAAACACCATCTCCACTGAAAGAAACCTGAGGGATACGGGCTACCAGTTTCTTATCTTTATAAATCGAGCCCCCAATGATAACCATCAGACGTCCGTCGGGAGTGACAGACAATTTTGGATCACGCAGATCATACTCAGGCTTATGCATCAATGCGACCGACTTCCATTCTTCCCCATCTTCTGAGATCAGGATCCTGACTTTCCCCTCAGCATTTCCCTTCTCATCAAAAATATGTGTTTCACCTTCCCTGAAAGAGCAATAAAACTTTCCTTTGTATTTGATCAGCGAAGTAAATGCACAGTGAGAACCATTATCCCATATTTTTTACCGACACTTCGTATTTTTGTGCGGTAATTGATGCCACACCGACCATCAGCAGGCAGAAAACAACCAGAGATACACGTTTCATAATTACTTTTTATGATTATCCGCATAATGTCCTATTATAAATTCTGGATTTGAAGTCGGAGT
>JAJPZM010000172.1 GCA_021204335.1 Parabacteroides sp.
TAATGAATTGGCCGCATAACAAAAAAAGAAGGCATCCTTTTAGGACACCTTCTTCCTATATTATTATATAGTTTCTTACTTATCAATTACGAACAACCAGCGAACGACCTAATCTCAATACGGTTGTTTTGGAAATCCCGTTCATTTCACACAGCTTACTTACGGAAGTTCCGTATTTAGAAGCGATGGCACCTAACGTATCACCACTCTTAATACGATGATAAACCGGAGCGGCTTGTTGGTCTGCGCTTACATTACCTGTCAATGATGCTACCGGAGTAGCAGCTTCTACCGTTGTTGTCTTTGTAGTCCTAGCAGCACTTGCTGTTGTCGTTGTTGCTTTCGCAGTAGCCGGTTTTGCGGCCGGTTTAGCAGTAGCCGTTGTGCTTCTACCCGCACTGCAACGGATAGACTGTCCCAGACGAAGCATCGTTGTGCTCTTAATACCGTTCAAGCGGCAAAGCTCGTTTACGGTCGTACCGTACATACGGGCAATCTTGCCTAACGTGTCACCTGATTTAACGCGGTGGTAAACCATCTGGTCGCTTGAAGATGTATAAATATTGCTCTTACGTCCGTTAATCTTTATATTATGGAATACATAAGTATCTTGATGAGGAACTCCGTTCTCAAAATCGATAATGTCAGCCGGGTTGATAGCTTGTCCCAGGAAGCGGGTTTCGAAATGAAGATGAGAACCAGTAGAACGTCCGGTATTTCCACCCAATGCAATCGGTTCGCCTGCACGAACGATGTCATCTACGTTCACCAAAGCCTTTGATAAGTGACCGTAAACTGTTTCCAGTCCGTTCGGATGACGCACTACCAAGTAATTGCCATAACCACGACGTTCAAAATTACGGATACGCACCTTTCCATCGAATGCGGCACGAATCGTATCGCCAATCTGCACTTTCAAGTCGATACCTTTATGCATACGACGGCGACGGGGACCATATTTGGAAGTAACACGCGTCATCGTGTCAATCGGAAGGACAAATGAAGAACAATCAATGGCACAAGAATCCGGCATCTCAATTTTGCTTCCGCCCCGGAAAGGATCTACCCAACGGGTATCCCAGTTTGAACCGTATAATTCATCTGCCGGGAACATCAATGCTTCTCTATCGGCTAATGATTCTTCCATACTGGAATTGATCTCTGCTAATTCTTTCAAACCCATATCTTTTCTGATCGTGACACGGTCAGCCATCAGTTCGGATACGCGTTTATCCATTTTTACTATATGTATCGTTTGTTTTGGAGTATCTTTCCCTTCCGGATCTTTGGCTTCTACAGCCGATACAAACAGGGTGGTACAACAAATAAATAGTAATGTCTTTATCTTCATTTTTATCATTTTTCGAAATAGGATTCAGGAGTAAAAGGAACTGTGAAATATCCCCTTTTATTTTTAAGCTGACCAAAGTTCGTTATTTTGCCTAAGCTGACAAAATACAATAAGGAAAAATTTCCGCAATGAAGGTAAAGAAAATCAAAAGCGCTTTCGATTCTTTCTGAAAAACAAAGGCTTGGCAAGAAACATGTTTTACAACACATTAGCTAATCATTCCCCAATTTATCTTCCTGGAGAAGAGTATTTTTAGCCTTTCGTTCAAAATACGGTTAGGTTCGGAAAGTAACTCGGGGTCTTTGTCCAAGACATCGAACGCTATGTCACGTGCATATTGCAGTATCTGCCCATCGGCTGCCAGGTTGGCTATTTTCAGGTCGAGACCTTCACCACTTTGCTGCGTTCCTTCCAGGTCGCCATGTCCGCGAAGGCGCAAATCGGCTTCCGCTATTTCGAAACCGTTATTACTGTTTACCATTATTTCCAGGCGTTTGCGGGTATCGTTACTCAGTTTGTAAGAAGAGACAAGAATACAATAGGATTGCTCGGCACCACGTCCTACCCGCCCGCGTAACTGGTGCAACTGCGACAAACCGAAACGTTCGGCACTTTCGATGACCATCACAGATGCATTCGGCACGTTCACACCGACTTCTATTACAGTGGTAGCCATTAATATATGTGCTTCTCCCGATATGAATTTCTGCATTTCGGATTCCTTGTCTGCCGCCTTCATCTTTCCATGCACCATGCAGACGTTGAACTCAGGGAATACTTCCTTAAAAGTTTCAAAACCATCTTCCAGGCTTTTATAATCGAGCTTTTCGCTTCCTTCAATCAACGGATAAACAACATACACCTGGCGTCCCAACCCTATTTCTTTACGCAGGAAATCATACAATTGGGCTTTCTTATTATCATAACGATGCATCGTCTGGATCGGTTTACGTCCGGGGGGCAACTCATCGATAACGGAAACATCCAGGTCGCCGTAGAGCGTCATGGCAAGCGTCCGAGGAATCGGCGTGGCCGTCATGACCAGTACGTGGGGGACAATGGCATTCTTTTTCCACAGGCGCGAACGCTGTTCCACCCCAAAACGGTGTTGCTCGTCGATAATAGCCAGTCCGAGAGAAGAAAAGACAACAGTTTCCTCTATCAGGGCATGTGTACCGATTACGATCTGTATCTCTCCGCTGGCAATTGCCGGAAGTATCTTGTTGCGGTCTTTCTTTTTTGTAGAACCGGTCAGCAGGGCTACGCGGATATCCATATCCTTCAGGAAGCCCATTACAGTGGCATAATGCTGGGTAGCAAGTATCTCGGTCGGCGCCATCATGCAAGCCTGGCAATGGTTGTCGACAGCCAGCAGCATGGAAAGCAAAGCGACCAGCGTCTTTCCGCTTCCCACATCTCCCTGCAACAGGCGGTTCATCTGCCGTCCGCTTCCCATATCGGCGCGGATTTCCTTTACGACCCGCTTTTGAGCTCCGGTCAGTTCAAAAGGCAGGTAATCTTTATAAAACGTATTGAAATAATGCCCGACGGTGGGGAATATGATTCCTTTCAGTTTCAGCTTGCGCAGGCTGGCTGTACGAAGGATATTCAGCTGGATAAAAAAGAGTTCGTCGAACTTCAGACGCAACTGTGCCTGCCGCAGTTTCTCGGTCGACTCCGGGAAATGGACATTGCGTATGGCCTCTTTCAGCGGCATCATACGAATACGCGACAGTACATCCGGGGGAAGGGTTTCGGGCAATTCCCAGTTTAACGAACTTAATAAGGTATATTGCAGATTCTGTATCGCCCTCGAGTTAAGGAACGATTTCTTCATCTTCTCCGTGGTGTTATAAAAAGGAGTCAGTCCGCCTACCACCTGGTCGGCCTGTTCCACCGGATCGATGTCGGGATGGGGGATATTATAAATATGTCCGAACTCGGTCGGTTTGCCGAATACGATATATTCGGTTCCCGGTTTATATTTGTCGGTCACAAAGTTCAGCCCTTTAAACCAGACCAGGTCGATCGTCCCGGTTCCGTCGGTAAACTTAGCCACCAGCCGGCGGGTGCGCCCCTCTCCGACCGTATCATAATATAAAATACGCCCTTTCATCTGTATGTAAAGCATATTCCCGGTCACCTCGGCCACCTTGTAGAACCGGCTGCGGTCGATATATTTATAGGGAAAATAGAACAACAGATCTTCATACGAAGAAATTCCGGCTTCCTTCCGCAATATCTCCGCTTTCTTCGGGCCCACGCCCGGCAAATACATGATAGAACGTTTATCGAGATCGAGCATAGCTGTCTATTTATTCAGCCACAAAAGCTTTATCTATGATTTGTCCGAAAAACACAGGTGGAAGAATGTAGTTAGCAAGCAAGGTTCCTTGCGTCTTTAAATAAAGTATTCCACGCAAAGACCCGTAATTTAAAGAAGCAAACTGAGTCAGAACCTGCGGCACAAATACAATCTGCCCCTCATCATTACGCATTTGTTCCACTGAATCCTTGCGGAAAGCAAAGTAACTGCACATAGCAGCCTTCATCAGGATCTTCTCACTTTTAGCCAATGTAACCACAATTTTATTGCACAACACCTCTTGCTCTTTATCATACGAAAATTGAGCATGCATCTGACTTTCTATTTCTCCTGGCTTTTCAGATAAGTTTTCCTCAAACAAGGCAAACTGTTCCAATTCCATTTTTGCATATTTATAATATAGCTGCTCCATTCCTTTTATTTACCTTTTTATGCGACATCACCGGAAATCGGCGAAAAGCCGGTTTTCTGATTCTGTTTGCAATAATAAGTCTTACTGACAAGTACATTACTTTTTGAAACAACCACAGAAATGGGCTCCAACACTTCTATGCATTCATAAGGATGACATACGGACACCAACTCTCTGCCTGTCACTTTCTGCAGATTACAAATAGTTTCCAAAGTCAGATTCTCTTGTCCTTTCAGCAGTTTGCCGACATAAGCAGGCGACACACCCATCTTTTCAGCCAGCTCTTTCTGTGTCATCTTCATCTTACGCAGATAATAGTGCAGGCTCAGAGCGATCTCCTGTGACATACGTAGCCACTCTTTGTTCTCTTTCCGTATCCGGGCCATATTCTGCGCTTCTTCGGAACGAGGCTGTGCCATTTCAGCCAGTTTGTCTAAATTAAATCCCATATTGCGTATCTCTTAATTATTTCCATATCTTCATTATCCATGATACCATTGGATTTAAGCCAACTTCTCACACGGTCAATATTTTGCAATATATGCTCCCGCAATCCCGGAGAATTTTGAATCGTATCAGCCAGCTTAATACCACCACCCGTTATCAAATAGGTATTTTTCCCCATTTTGATTGCGTATAAACGTAGTAAAGACGGACTTCCTTCGCCATACGATTTCATCGGTGGATATTTCAATTCATATTTATACTTCCCTTCTAAATAGTGAAAATGCGAATCGAAATCCGGTTTTTCCCCAACTTCAGTATGTTTATTCAATTCTTCGAAAAGCATTTCCAATGCTTCCGCTTCATCCAGCACTTGAAGCGCAGCCGCTTCCGGTTCTGAAATTATCTTCCACACATCAGTCTTCAGATAGTCTTGATTCTCTTTCAAAAACTTCGCAACACTCTCCACATCATTCCATTCAGCGAGCAGGCGATCAAACTCATTTTCATCTTGTCCGTCATTCTTTATGCTGTAAATATATGAAGTGAATATCGTAATTATTTCCACTATTATAAACTTTCAGGTTCACTACACGCTCGTACTTTAGCTACAAAAGTACTAAACTATCTTTGAATAGCCAAATAAAGGGATGGTAAAATAAACCTATAAGTTATTTAGTTCGCATCGGGATGGGAGATATTATAATAGTGATTGAACTTGTATGGCACTTATGTGGTGCTTATGCGGTTGCTTTCTCCGTTAAGGAAAGCACAAAGTGTTTCCATGCCACGCACCAACTGTCCGGTGGTTTCATTATCTTTGTATTGTGTAAAAATACTCAATCCACTGCATAAAATGTAAGACTATGTATAAAAGATCTGAATACCTGAAAATTAAGAACAGACTTAAAGAGCTCGGTTTATCTGCATCAAACCTAAAATATCTGCACCATTTCACAAACAAACGATGCAGATAATAATAAAATGAGACAAATATTATGTCATAATGCAAATTTATAACCGATAGAGAAATGCAGACGAGCACAATTTTGATTGACAAAGTTTTGAAGCCATGAAATGCCTACATACATCTTTCGGAATTCCGCACCCGTTTCGACAGCTGTTCCCAAATTCATACGAGACGACCATCCTAAATAAGGTCCGGCATTCAAGCGTATTTTAGTAACATCATTTAATGGCATACGAAACGGAGCATATAAAGGGACATCCAAACCCAGTTTCCAATTACCAATTCGTTGATCTCGATCACTTCCTCCAACTGTGTGTATCAAAACTCCCGGCTGGGAATAAAATGTATTAGATAGAGAATAAGAAGCCAAAGCCCCAATATGGATCCCCCAATGCCTGGTATAACTGGCACCAACACGAGGTTCCAAATCAATCGTTTTTGCATTTCCAACAGTGCACAACAGTAACATCAACAGTAAAACATTTTTCTTAAG
>JAJPZM010000435.1 GCA_021204335.1 Parabacteroides sp.
ACTTAGCCTACACTTCAAGTTTCCCGACCTCTCCACCATAGCCTACAACCACCTGATAAACCATCCGGAAGGATACAAGGTGAAACCACGTTTTTATGTCATCAATTTTGATGACCCGCACCGGTCACACCGCTGCAATCCCATCAATCCGGAATTCATGACGGACATTTCCGACGCATATGAGGCAAGCTACACCATCCTCTTGAACCTCAACCGCACCTGGATCGAGAAACAGGGAGACTTCTTCGTGGAATCCCCAATTATCCTGCTGGCAGCCATAATCTGGTATCTCAAGATTTTCAAGAACGGCATCTACTGCACCTTCCCCCATGCGGTGGAACTGTTGAACAAACCGTATGCGGATTTGTTCATGGTTTTAACCGCATATCCCGAATTGGAGAACTACCTTTCACCTTTCATGGACGCATGGAAAGGAAATGCCCAAGACCAGCTCCAAGGGCAGATAGCTTCGGCAAAAACCCCCCTTACGCGGATGATTTCACCACAACTGTACTGGGTAATGACAGGTAATGATTTTTCATTAGACATCAATAACCCGAACGAACCGAAAATCCTATGCGTAGGCAACAATCCGGACCGCCAGAACATCTATTCCGCCGCGCTCGGACTATACAATTCCCGCATCGTGAAGCTCATCAACAAGAAAGGACAGCTTAAAAGCGCGGTCATCGTGGATGAATTGCCCACTATCTATTTCCGAGGCCTCGACAACCTGATTGCCACCGCCCGAAGCAACAAGGTGGCGGTCTGTCTGGGACTTCAAGATTTCAGTCAGCTCACCCGCGATTACGGTGAAAAAGAATCCAAAGTGATTCAAAATACAGTAGGCAATATCTTCAGCGGTCAGGTAGTAGGGGAGACAGCCAAGACACTCTCCGAACGCTTCGGCAAAGTGCTTCAGAAACGCCAGTCCGTTTCCATCAACCGGCAGGATGTTTCCACCTCGGTCAATACACAGCTTGACGCGCTCATTCCAGCCTCCAAGATATCCAACCTCTCGCAAGGTACATTTGTCGGCTCGGTGGCGGACAACGTCGGAGAAAGAATCGAACAGAAAATCTTTCATGCCGAAATCGTCGTGGATCATGCCAAAGTCAGCGCGGAAGAAAAAAACTACAAAAAATACCGATTATCAACGAGTTCAGGGACGAAGACGGAAATGACATCATGCTCCAGCAGATACAGCGCAACTACGACCAGATCAAGGCGGACGCACAGGCTATCATCAATGAGGAGATGGAACGTATAAAAAAACGACCCTGAACTTTGCAAGCGGCTAGGATTGAAAACTGAAGAAGAAGAGGACAATAATGAAAATTAATCGGAAATAACACCAATTATTCAGGAATAATCCCTATATTTGAAAATTAAAATAGAACATAACGGCAGATTACGGGATGTGTTCTGCCGCTTATATAAGTCGCAAGACGTCTCCAAACAGGAATCTGGTAAATTTCAAGAAAAACAGAGGCTATTGCGTGAGGCTTATGCTATACCTTATAGCGTGAGCCCATGCATCTCTGTTTGGGTTTACCAGAACCTCTGTTTGGAATGCGTGGGTTTCACGCTTTCAATTTATAAACAGGTATGGCAAAAATTCAAATCATTATGGCTCTCACCCTTGATGGGTTTCTCCCGCACGAAGAAGAAACGCTGATGCGATGGGTTAAAGAAAACTCCCGGCACGGTTTTCCCCTCTGGCGAGAAAAAAACACTTTTTCGGCATATCCTCACTATGGCTTGATGGACTTGATAAACGTTGCTACCAAACATGACAATAATTGCATTTATCTCGTTGAGATACAAAATAAAAACAGTGCAAAATATGCTGAAGGACTTTTCCGATACAACCTTGTAGATGAAATAGTGCTTTACTTGCTTCCTCTTTCTTATGGCAAAGGAATTCCCTTTACAGATTTCCAATCCGCCCAGTGGAAACTCCATACCTGCAAAACTTTTTCTAACGATATCTGCCGGATCGTGTATAAAAAAGAATAAAAACTCATTTCAATCCATATTTCTTCATCCTTTTATATAGGGTTGGACGACTCATAGCCAATACTTCCGCTGCACGACTGATATTGTTTTCATTTTCCTCCAATGCTTTGCAAATACGTTCTTTTTCATCGATCTCATCCAAGATTTTTTTCTTTTCAAGTTCTCGGTCTCATAAACTGTTTCTTCAAGTCCCAAATCCTTTTGACTTAATAGAGGCGACTCCGCAAGCAGTACGGCACGCCTTACCCGGTTAGCCAGTTGACGTATATTCCCCGGCCAGGAATAAGACAATAAGGCGGATTTCGCTTGTTCAGTAAAACCCGACGTTTCCTGACGCATTTCTTCGGAATATTGTTTGCGAAAAAAGTCTGCCAATGGCAGAATATCCTCTGGACACTCGGCAAGCGAAGGCTGGCACACCTCGAATTCAGCCAGACGGTGATATAAATCTTCCCGAAAACGTCCTCCCTGTATGGCAAGTTTCATATCCTCATTGGTAGCCGACAAAATCCGCACATCAGCTTCTTGTTCTATACGGCTACCCACAGGATTATACACCTTTTCCTGCAGCACCCGGAGCAACAACGCTTGTATCTCATGAGACATATTCCCGATCTCATCTAAAAAAAGTGTACCACCGCGTGCTCTCCCGAAATAGCCTTCAGTATCCTTGACCGCGCCGGTGAACGCTCCTTTTACATGCTCGAAAAACTCCGATGCGGCCAGTTCTCGCGGCACACAGCCACAATTGACTGCAACAAAGAGATAGTCTTTGCGCAAACTGTGAAGATGAATCATCCGGGCAATGGACTCCTTACCACTACCATTCGGACCAAGAATCATCACTGCGCATTCCGAACCAGCAACACGCTTGGCAATCCGTTCTGTTTCCCGCGCCACCGCACTGCATCGTTCCAGCATCTTCTTTTCCCGCATTACGGTAACAGGTAGTTTCAGCAATCCGTGCAGCAGTTCCAGCAGTTGTTCCTCATACACCGGTTTAGGCAGATAGTCTTTTGCCCCTAACTTGACAGCACGAACCGCATCGGCAATCGAAGCATATCCGGTCATCACCACAAAAGGAATCGGTAATTTTTGCCTTACATTCCATTCCAGCAGACTAATACCATCACCCTCCGGCAAACGAACATCCGTCAGCACTAGCGCCACATTACTTTCATTTATCTTACGGCGTGCAGAAAACTCATCCGTGGCTGTTACCACGTCATAACCAGCTTTCAACAACCACTTTTCTAACATGTCAGACAGGATCAAGTTATCCTCGACAATCAATACTTTCTTTCTCATTTTCCAGGTTCTTCAATTCTTTTTTAGCTCCGTCAATTAACACTATTATCAGTTCCATAATCTGGTGGGTATAATCTATGACAGCCCCATCCTCCGCAGTCCTGTCATGTAAAATATCCCGGTAAGCCAATAATATGCCGTCAGCACCCAAAAGTTCCCACACCGGCATCATCCGATGCACAGTCTTCCGCATGGCCATGCGGTCCGTACTCTTCAGGGCTTGTTCCAGTTCAGAAAGTTCCCTCTCTGATTCCCGCACTACAAGGTTAAACATACGCCGTTCGTCATCTGTGTTCTCCATCAATCGGTCATAGTCAAAAGCCGGCTTTCCGGCTATGCTTTCCATCATAACGGAGGAAATAAACGCCAACAACCCCTTCATAGAAAACGGCTTGTGGATACAACCGCAAAAACCGGATCTCGTATATACCCCCGATTCACCGTCACCACGCGCCGTCATTACCGCAACTGGAATAGTACGCGAGTTCCCAATGTCTGAATTACGCAACAACTTGAGCAGGCCGAAACCATCAGTCACGGGCATCTGTATATCAGTCAGCACCAAATCGTAATCTGAACAACGAAGTGCAGCAACCGCTTCTTTGGCACTTCCACAAGTCGTACACCCCACACCATTACGTCCAAGCATGTCCTCAGCTATTTTCAACAAAATGCTGTCATCATCCACCACAAGCACACGTTTGGGAAGCACTGTCAGAGCTTGAGACGGAATCTCGTCCGTTTCAGCCTTTTCCGTTGTTTCAGGAAGAGGAAAAATAAGCTGGAAAGTGCTGCCTTTACCCGGTCGGCTTTCCACACTCATGTTCCCATCCAGCACTTTTACAAGTCCTTTCGTAATGAACAGCCCTAGCCTAAAACCTTCCGAATTTACATCCTGTGCTGCACGTTCAAAGGGATGGAATGCACGTTCCACTGTTTCCTCGTCCATGCCGATACCGGTATCACTAATTTCCACCAGCAATTTTCCACCGGTATATTCAGTACAGAAACGAATCGTACCTGCCGGAGTAAACTTGACAGCATTCGTTAAAAGATTGTCCAAAACCTGTTCCAGCTTGTCAGCATCACCTTTAACTGTAACAGCAGTATCCTTATGCCCCTGCTCAAATAACAATGCCTTATTCACTGCTTTTCGGGCATATTCTTCCGAGATGTTCCCCAACAGCTTATCCAGATGGAAAGGTACTTCATTCCGGGTATCGCGGGCTTCATTGATTTTATACACATCCATCAAATTATTCACCAAATGCAGAATATGGCGACATGAATGGCGGATATTTTCCAGATAACCTTCTCTCTTTTTCTTCTCACGGGTATCCGAAGCCAGTTCCGCACAGTTGTTAATATTACCGAGCGGACCACGTATATCATGTGAAACGGTCAAGATAATCTGCTTGCGCATTTCTAGCAAATCTTCATTCTCACGGTTAATCCGTTGCAATTGTATTCTGCTTTTTCTTTCTTTACCAATATCGCATCGTATAATCAGAAAAGATATGAATAACAAGACAGAAGCAGAACCAATGACAATGGCAAACAGCCGGTATGAAAATGCCCTTGCCTCCGTAATCTTCTCCTCCCTGTTTCTAAACGAGGTTTGCACCAATCCATCAAGATAGGTGATAAATGTATACAACTTTCTATTCAGTTCCTTATTTTGCTTCCGCAAACTGTCGGTGTACTCCTCTATCCGGCGATCACGTTCCTGCTGGATCGCTATCAATTTGTCGTTCAATTCTTGCAATTCCTTCGATGGAACAGCCACCTGTACAGTCTCCCCCCCCCCGAACCAGCCGGCAATTCCTTTCTTCTTCCTGGTAACGGTGCGCGTCCGTGCCGCTTGTTTAGCCACAATAGGCAGACGGTTCACCAATAAGCTATCCGCTTCCTCCTGTTGCTGAATAGCTTCCATAATATGCAACAGATGTGTCTCCTTAATTTTGAGCAATCCACATAAAGTATCTATTTGCTCGGGACGGACGAAATTAGTACAACTCCGTTTCATCACCTGCAACAGACTATCCGTTCGCTGTCGTTTTTTTCGATATTCCTGATAATCGGTGTACTCCCATGCAATGACACTCTCGCCATGGGTGGCAAGCCCCGTAATACACCGATGGACCGTGTTTATATTCCGACGTATCTCACGGATAGCCTTTGCTTCCCCTTCAATCTCACACATTCTTCCATGTTCATACAATAGAATAACGCCCATACCGCCGATAACCGACAGCAGAATAATATATCCGAATAATATTTTCGTTTGTAAAGATACTTTCATACGCTTTTATCTTATGTTAAACAAAATATTCCGGAAGATCGTAGTACCCCGCAGTCTTTCGGGATATTTTATGATAGTTAAAGCATTACACTCCGCATTCAAGATTTTGTCATTTCCGAACAGACAAGGGTAACAATAAAAGAAGTGGACACCTTTCTGTCGATACATTATACCAACATAAGCTTTGCCAAGTTTCTCATCTCTTCATTATTGAATTACAAAGGTAGTTTTTTCACACATTTTCAATAATTCAAATGAGGTTTACTCACTTCTTTTCCACACAAACATGACCAATATTGTCATTGTTCCATTCAATAAACAAAAGAGTTCTACTAAAATCTTGCTTGATATATAC
>JAJPZM010000164.1 GCA_021204335.1 Parabacteroides sp.
ACTTAATATATCATGAAACAAAACATACTACTGGTATTAAGCGTATGGCTGTTGGCTGCTTGTAATAATGCCGATATCGATCTGCCGGTAATCCCCTCGGATAGTGATTTGCAATTCCCGGACCTGGCAAAGACCTGGGATGAAGGAATGCCTCTGGGCAATGCTACCGTCGGGGCTCTCGTTTGGCAGCGGGATTCCGCCTTGCGATTTTCTCTGGACCGTACTGACCTTTGGGATCTTCGTCCGATGGATAGCATTTCAGGGGCAAATAACCGTTTCGCCTGGGTGCATGAGCACGTAAAGAGCGGAAATTATCTTCCTGTTCAACAGAAATATGACCAGCCATACGAGCAGCAGCCGACCCCTTCTAAAATACCCGGCGTTGCACTCGAGTTTTCTTTGGAACAACTCGGTACGCCTTCCGATGTGCGTCTTTACCTGAATAATGCCCTTTGTGAGGCGACCTGGGATAACGGAGCGACACTAAAAACATTCGTTCATGCAACGGAACCTGTCGGTTGGTTTCTTTTTGAAGACCTTCCAGCGGATATAACGCCTTCGATCGTAGCTCCCCAATATAGTAACGGCCAGGTGAAAACCGGTGATTCCGTTGCCGGACAGGATTTGCGCCGCTTGGGATATAAACAGGAAACTATCGAAGAAGGGAAGGAGCAGATCACTTATCATCAAGAAGGCTGGAATGGTTTTTCGTATGATGTCAATGTGCATTGGGAGCGGAAAGGCAGTACGCTGACCGGCGTCTGGAGCGTTACATCTTCTTTTGAGACAGAGAAAGCGGCCGATAAGACCCGGAAGCCATGGCGCGCGGCATCTGTAAAGATTATAAAACGCACATGGATTTCTGGGATAATTATTGGGTATGTTCTTCCGTCGCATTGCCCGACCCTGTTTTACAGAAACAGTATGATAATGAAATGTATAAATTCGGTTCTGCCAGCCGCGAGCATTCCTATCCGATCTCTTTACAGGCAGTCTGGACGGCTGATAATGGGAAACTTCCACCCTGGAAAGGGGATTATCATCATGATCTGAATACACAGCTCAGTTACTGGCCTGCTTATACGGGCAACCATTTGAAAGAGGGGTTGGGTTATCTGAATACATTGTGGAGTCAGCGGGATGTTTATAAGAAGTACACACAAGAGTATTTTGAGAAAGATGGAATGAATGTTCCGGGAGTTTGTACGTTGCAGGGGGTACCGATGGGCGGCTGGATACAATACTCGATGTCGCAGACGGTAGGTGCCTGGCTGGCACAGCATTTTTACCTGCACTGGAAATATTCGATGGATCGTAAGTTTCTGGAAGAACGTGCTTATCCTTTCCTGAAAGATGTAGCTACTTTCCTGGAGCATATATCGGTAGTGGATGATAAAGGCGTCCGTAAACTGGTGATGAGTTCCAGTCCCGAAATATTTGATAACTCGATCGATGCCTGGTTCAAGGATATGACGAATCATGATCTGGCATTGATGAATTTTGCTTTTCGTGCGGCAACGGATTTGGCTGCCGAATTGAACCGGCTGGAAGAATCGGCACACTGGAAGCAACTCTACAAGCAGTTGCCCGAATACGATCTGGATAAGGACGGCGCTTTGGCCTTTGCCAAAGGTTTTCCTTACAATCAGTCGCACCGTCATTTCTCCCATGCAATGGCCATCCATCCATTGGGACTGATTGACTGGAACCAGGGAGAGAAATCGCAGAATATCATCAAGGCTACTATAAAGAAACTGGAAGATTGCGGTCCCGATTACTGGACGGGATATTCTTATAGCTGGTTCGGCAATATGAAAGCCCGCGCGTTCGACGGGGGAGGGGCTGCCGATGAATTGCGTACGTTTGCCGAATGTTTCTGTTTGCGAAATACGTTCCATGCCAACGGCGACCAGACGAATAGCGGCAAATCGAAATTTACGTATCGCCCGTTCACTTTGGAAGGTAACTTTGCCTTTGCTGCCGGCATTTAGGAAATGCTGTTGCAAAGCCATACCGGTGTCATACGTGTATTCCCGGCTATACCGGAAAGCTGGTCGAGTGTCTCTTTTGAGAGTCTGCGGGCAATGGGTGCTTTCCTGGTCTCTGCCGAAAAGAAAGACGGCAAGATCATCAAGCTGCGTATTTACCCGGAACAGGGCGGACGCTTGCGTATCGCTTCTCCTTTTGGTAAAGACCAGGCGGTAGTAGTCGGTAAAATAGGCGCGATAACGGATGAAGATGGCATCTTGTCTTTCGATACTTATAGAGGGGAATGGATCGATTTGATGCCGAAAGTGAATTGATTTGTCTTTTTACAACTTTACAACAGAAAGGTGAAAGTTGCTTCGCTACGAAGTGAAACTTTCACCTTTTTGCTTTTGTAATAATAAGATTGTATAAGTATTTCGCAATAAATGAAAGCAATCAATCCTTTGTAACAGGCTATCTTTGCAGCAAATAACAGAACAAATGATAGAAGCAATATACTAATGAGAAAGAGTAACTACGATAAGTATCCCTCTACAGAAACAGAGGATAGGCTCTGGAAAGGTTGGGAGCCTGTTTTGAGTAAGTTAAAGGAAGAATGCAGTCGTTCTGAGCAAGCGAGAAAAGTCGTTGTAATTGAATGTTACCACGGGGCCTATCCGGAGGAGCTGTCTCAACATCTGGCGACATTGCAGCCTTCGTTGATGATTCATTCGGGCAACTTTTTTAAAGGCGTTGAGGAGATAGAAGCAATGACTTATCCCTGACTGACGGACGATCGCCTTTTCGGACGTCGTGCTTCTTTCCGTTATTCGGATTTTATGGATGAGGAAAAGATGCAGGCATACAGGGAGAAGATAAAAGAGGCAAAAGGATTGGTTATCGCTTGGGGGCAGGGTGCCGCCTGTCTGGTGCCCGAGCCAGACCTGCTGGTCTATGCCGACATGGCACGCTGGGAGATACAGCAGCGTTTCCGTCGGCAGGAAATCGACGGCCTGGGCGTAAGGAACCGGGAGGAGGCACCTTCTTTGCATTACAAACGAGGTTATTTTATTGATTGGAACGTCTGCGATGAGTTAAAGAAACGCTTGTTGCCTGTCGTAGATTTCTGGCTGGATACGCATATTGCCGGGACACCTAAGATGATCACCGGCGAAACCTTGCGTGCCGGATTGGAAAAGACGGCGCATACGCCTTTCCGCGTAGTTCCTTTCTTCGACCCTGCTCCCTGGGGGGGGACAGTGGATGAAGGAAGTGTGCGGATTGGATAAGAGCCAGGCGAATTACGGCTGGTGCTTCGACTGTGTGCCCGAAGAGAACAGCCTGTATCTGAAAGTCGAAGGCGAACTGTTCGAGATGGCTTCAAACAACCTGGTGTTCTACCAGACACGCAACCTGTTGAGTGGACCGGTGGAAGCGCGCTTCGGGTAGGATTTCCCGATCCGCTTCGACTTCCTCGATACGATGGGAGGTGGAAACCTGAGTTTGCAGGTGCATCCTACCACGCAATATATCCGCGATACATTCGGTATTTATTATACGCAGGATGAAAGTTATTACCTGCTCGATGCCGGCGAAGGTGCTACCGTCTATCTCGGCTTGAAAACCGGTGTCGATCCCAATGAAATGATTGCTGCCCTTAACGAAGCACAAACAACCGGGGAACCATTCGATACCGAGAAATATGTCAACAAATGGCCTGCCCGCAAGCACGATCATTATCTGATACCGGCAGGTACGATCCACTGTTTCGGTTCCGAAGCGATGGTGCTCGAGATCAGTGCGACGCCAAGCATTTTCACCTTCAAACTCTGGGATTGGGGACGGCTGGGCTTGGACGGCAAACCGCGTCCGATCAATATCGGTCATGGCTCGCACGTGATTCAGTGGGAACGGCAGACCGACTTTGTACGCAACCAATTGGTGAACCATTTCGAGCCGCGTGCCGAAGGTGACGGTTGGGTAGAGGAGCGTACTGGCTTGCATGAGAACGAGTTTATCGAGACACGCCGCCACTGGTTTACCGGCAAGGTGCCGCACAATACGGGTGGAGGTGTCAACGTGCTGAATGTGATAGAAGGCGATGAACTGATCGTTGAAAGCCCGACAGGGGCATTCGAACCTTTCGTCATACATTATGCGGAAACGTTCATTGTCCCTGCCGTAGTGGGCGATTACACGATCCGCCCGTATGGTCTCTCCGAAGGAAAATCTTGCGGGACGATAAAAGCGTATGTAAGAACAAAAGGATAATAATATAATGTATGAATACCAATAATAATCCAATAGTAATAACCCTCGATGCGGGAGGAACCAACCTGGTTTTCTCTGCCATTCGGGGGGGCGAGGAGGTGGTGATGCCTATCACGTTGCCTTCTTGTGCCTGTCATCTGGAACAATGCCTGGGACAACTAGCCGCCGGCTTCTCCCGTGTTCGTGAGCAGTTGGTGGAAGCTCCGGTAGCTATCAGTTTTGCTTTTCCCGGTCCTGCTGATTATCCGACAGGGATTATCGGCGATTTGCCTAACTTTCCTTCTTTTCGCGGGGGGGGGCGTGGCGCTTGGCCCCTATCTGGAAGAAAAGTTCGGCATCCCGGTCTTTATTAATAATGATGGCGATTTGTTTGCTTACGGCGAAGCGCTGACCGGTGCTTTGCCGGAGATTAACCACCGTCTGGAAGAAGCAGGAAGTATCAAACGGTACAGGAATCTGCTTGGCGTAACGTTGGGTACAGGTTTCGGTGCCGGTGTGGTGTTGAATGGCCGTCTGCTGGTAGGAGATAATGTGGCCGGAGGGGATATCTGGTGCTTCCGCAATAAGAAATATCCACAGTATATTGTGGAGGAAAGCGTTAGCATACGTGCCGTGCAACGGGTCTACCGCGAGCTTTCCGGTGATACGTCTTCGTTTACTCCGAAAGATATTTTCGATATAGCCGAGGGTACTCGTCCCGGTAATCAGGAAGCTGCCCGTCATGCCTTTGCCAAATTGGGTGAGATGGCTGGGGATGCGATAGCACAGGCGATAACCTTAATCGACGGACTGGTCGTTATCGGCGGGGGATTGACGGGTGCTGCCAAATACATTCTGCCGGCCTTGCTGCAAGAGATGAATAGCGAGACGGGAATGATGAACGGTAGCCGTTTCTGTCGCCTGCAAAGCAAGGCATTCAACCTGGACGATGCTGCCG
The DNA here is from genome assembly GCA_021204335.1 of Parabacteroides sp. Lineage (GTDB taxonomy): Bacteria > Bacteroidota > Bacteroidia > Bacteroidales > Tannerellaceae > Parabacteroides. The sequence continues at coordinate 5,177 of JAJPZM010000164.1, forward strand.
AGTTCGAACGCTTTGCCAAAGGAGAGGCGGTAGGAATCAGTATTCCTGGCTCCAGCCGGAAGGTGAATTACGATCCGTTTAAACGGATTGGTGTGACGATCAGTAAGCAAGGGGCGAGCCGTTCGGTGGCCCTCGGTGCTTATTATATGCTTTAAATCATTTATAAAGAAAATAACAATACGCCATGAATAAACATTATTTGTTAAGCCCGGTGCTTGGCCTGATGGCAGGCTTGTTGGCTTTCTCCTGCTCTCCGGTAAAGGAAGAACAGGTCGCAGAGAATTTGTCCCAATATGTAGAGCCGCGCATTGGAACCGCCCATTGCCGTTGGTTTCATTTTACTCCGGGTACCGTGCCTTTCGGGTTGGCTAAGCCAGCTCCGTCGACTAACGGGCATCTGGGGAATAACTCCGGATGGGAGGCTACGGGATATGATTACCGGGATAGTTCTATCGAGGGTTTTCCCTGCCTGCATGAGTTTCAGGTGGGTGGCATTGTGCTGATGCCGACGGTAGGAGAATTAAAGACGGTTCCCGGAGCTGTCGATGACTCGACCGGTACGGGCTACCGTTCCCGCTTCGATCATGCGGAAGAGATTGCTACTGCCGGTTACTATTCTGTCAATTTACAGGATTATAATATCCGGGCAGAGTTGACGGCAACCCCGCGTGTCGCCTTTCAACGGTATACTTTCCCTGCTTCCGGCGAGAGCCGTATCCTGTTCGACATCGGTAACCGTCAGGGCGAAAGCGGTGCCGTCAAGGATGCAGGCGTTACTTTGAACGAGGATGGGACAGTTGAGGGTTGGGTAGTTACCATCCCCGAATATGTGAAGAAATACCAGCCGGGTGCAATAGTCTCGATGTATTTCTCCGCTCAACTGGATAAAAAGCCTGCCGGTTACGGTACCTTTAAAGGTAAGACGGTGCAGCCCGATGCGAAACAGGCATCCGGTGTCGGTGCCGGTCTTTATCTTACATACACAACCGAAGAAGGGGAAAGCATTACTGCCAAAGTCGGCCTGTCGTACACCTCTGTCGAGAATGCCCGCCTGAACCGAGAGACGGAAGCGCGCACGCTTACCTTCGACCAGGCAAAAGCAACTGCTGCGCAGCAGTGGGAAGATTATCTGAGCCGCATCCGCGTGGAGACACCGGTAAAGGAGGATAAAGTGAAATTCTACACCGACCTGTATCATGCCCTGTTGGGACGCGGACTGGCAAGCGATGTCAATGGCGCTTACCCGCGTTTCGGTGGAGAGGTGGGACAGCTCCCGATGAAAGACGGGAAACCTGTATATAATATGTATAACACCGATGCCATCTGGGGCGGACAGTGGAACCTTTCGCGACTCTGGATCCTGGCTTACCCCGAATATGCTTCCGATTATATAAGCAGCCATTTACAGATGTATAAGGATGCCGGCTGGCTGGCGGACGGGATAGCAAACAGTTGCTACGTCTCCGGCGTGGGCACGAACCTGGTGAGTACGGTCATCGCCGGCGCATATCAATGCGGTATCCGCGATTTCGATCTCGACCTGGCTTACGAGGCCATCCGCAAGAATGAACTGGATGGCGTGGATCGTCCGCTCGGAGCCGGTAAGGTAGATACGGACAAGTTCCTCGAATACGGATATGTCCCTCACGTGGAGAAAGGGGACGGGCCGGATGAAGCCTTTATGTTCTCCGCCTCTCATGCGCTGGAATATTCGTATAGTGCCTGGGCGGTTGCACAATTGGCAAAGCAGTTAGGAAAGACTGATGACTATAACCGGCTAATGGATTTGTCGAAAGGGTGGGAGCGTATCTACGATCCGTCTACCAACTTCGTCCGTCCGAAGCGGGCTAACGGCCGGTTTATCGACGATTTCAATCCGATGCAGGTGTGGCGTGGCTTCCAGGAAGGGAATGCCTGGCAATACACTTTCTATGTGCCGCACGATCCTGCCGGGTTGGTGGCTAAGGTAGGGGCTGATGTTTTCAATCATCGCCTGGACAGTATCTTTACCGTCTCTCAGAAACTGATCTTCAGCGGTGGTACGGAAGTGGGGGCATTTGCTGGTTTGCAGACGTTGTATAATCAGGGCAACCAGCCTTGCCTGCATATCTCCTGGCTGTTCAATGAAGCCGGTCGTCCTTCGCTCACACAGAAATGGGTACGTGCCATCCTGGATGAGTCCTATGGTACGGACGGTATTCATGGCTACGGCTACGGACAGGATGAGGATCAGGGACAGTTGGGTGCCTGGTATGTGATTGCTTCTCTGGGTCTTTTCGATGTAAAAGGGCTGACTGATCTGTCGCCTTCGTTTGCTCTGGGTAGCCCGTTGTTCGATAAGGTTACGATCCGTCTCAATAACACCTATTATAAAGGTAAAGAGTTTGTAATCGAGACGAAGAACAACGGCAAAGACAATTGCTACGTGCAGCAATATCGTCTGAATGGAGAAACCTATCCCTCTATCCGCATCCCGTTTGAAACGGTCGCAGCCGGTGGACGGTTGGAGATGGAGATGGGAAATCAGCCGGTGGATGCGTATAAATAGCAAAAAAACAATAATATGAATAACAAACAAACCTCTAAAGCCATATATTCCATCCTTTTCGGATTCTTTGTGATGGGCTTTGTGGATGTGGTAGGGATAGCGACCAATTATGTAAAGGTCGACTTTGCCCTGTCCGACACCCTGGCAAACCTGATACCGATGATGGTGTTCCTGTGGTTTGCCCTGTTCTCCATCCCCACCGGCATCCTGATGGGGAAGGCGGGACGGCGTAATACGGTGGTGATTGCTTTGGCCATTACCACGCTGGCGATGCTTCTGCCGCTGTTCTTTTACGACTTTGCCTGCATTCTGCTGGCCTTTGCCTTGCTGGGTATAGGCAATACGATCCTGCAAGTTTCGCTGAATCCGATGGTTGCCAATGTGGTCAACCCACAACGTATTACCAGTATACTGACGCTGGGGCAGTTTATCAAAGCCGTTTCCTCTTTCCTGGGGCCGATTATCGCCGGTGTCGCCGCCTCTTTCTGGGGCGACTGGAAACTGATCTTTGCCGTCTATGCCGCAACGACACTGGTTTCTACCATCTGGCTGATCGCTGTCATACCGGGGAAAGAGCAGTTGGAAGAAACAGGGGCAACCTTTGCAACCACTTTGTCTCTTTTCAAAGATAAATACATCGTCTCCCTTTTCCTGGGAATCCTTTTCATTGTCGGTATCGACGTCGGGCTGAATACGACTATCCCGAAGCTGCTGATGGATCGGACAGGCATGGCGCTTTCCGAGGCAGGACTGGGCACGAGCCTTTATTTTGCCGCCCGTACGATCGGCTCCTTTGCCGGTGCGTTCCTGCTGGCGAAGTTTTCGGCCGGACGTTTTCTGAAATACAGCATGTTGGTGGCTATCGTGGCCTTTGTCCTGCTGCTGGTGGTTCCTTCGATGTGGAGTATGTTCGTGATGATCGTTATCGTGGGGCTGGCGTGTGCCAATGTCTTTTCAATCATCTTCTCGTTCGCCTTGCAGCATAAACCGGAGCGTGCTAATGAGATTTCCGCCCTTATGATTATGGGCGTTTCGGGCGGTGCGCTGGTTACTCCGTTGATGGGAGTCGTTGCCGACAGCTTCGGGCAGGTGGCCGGGCTGTCTGTTCTCCTGCTGTGTATTCTTTATATCAGTCTTATATCTTTTAGAATCAATAAATAAAAACAAATCTATGAAAACACTGAAAGCACTCTTTCTGGCCGGGATGGCCTTGTTGGCTATGTCGTCCTTTGCCCAGGGGGCGTCGACTGATCCGCCGGGGATCGAGACGCATCTCTTCCCTGCCTTATACAAAACCCCGAAAAGGGTAGTGCAAAAGGTACGGATAACAGTCAACCACACCGGCGCCCCGGTCAGTGCAACAATCACGCTCAGCAACCAATCGAAGAAAGAGAAGTTGCAAGAGGGAGCGAACCAGTTCTTCTTTGAAGTTCCCGAAGTGCAGTCTGCCGTTCAACTTCCTCTTACCGTACAGAAAGGAAAAGAGAAAGAATCTGTGCAGGTAGAAGTGAAACCGGTTCGCCACTGGCAAATGAATATGGTGCAGCATACGCATACCGATATTGGCTACACCCGTTCGCAAACGGAAATCCTTGCCGAGCATCTCCGTTATATCGACTACGCGCTCGATTATTGCGATGCCACCGACAATTACCCCGACTTTGCCAAGTTCCGTTGGACGTGCGAAATCGCCTGGGCTGTCAGCGAATACCTGAAATGCCGCCCTGCCGAACAAATTGCCCGCTTGAAGAAGCGTGTCAACGAAGGCCGTATCGAGCTCGCCGCCATGTATCTAAACTTCGACGAACTGCCCGACGAACAGACCCTTGCCGCTTCTCTCTATCCCCTGAAGCAATTCCGCGAAGCCGGACTAAAAGCCGAAGTCGCCATGCAGAACGATGTGAACGGTATCGGTTGGTGTTTCAACGAATACTTTGCCGATGCCGGCGTGAAGTATGTCAATATGGGAACACATGGTCATCGCGCCCTGATCTGTTTCGATATTCCAACCGTATTTTGGTGGCAATCTCCCTCGGGCAAGAAGGTGCTGACTTATCGTGCCGAACATTACAACCAGGGTAACTTCTTCGGTATCCACACCGACAACTTCGAACAGTTCGAGGAACGCGTGCTCAACTATCTGGGAGAGATGGAAGCCAAGAACTACCCTTACGATATCGTTGCCGCCCAGCACTCCGGTTATTTTACTGATAACTCGCCCCCATCTACCAAAAGCTGCGAGATGTTGAAGAAATGGAACGAGAAATACGAATGGCCTAAGCTCCGTACAGCCGTTGCCAGCGAGTTTATCAAGGAAGTGGAAAACAAGTATGCCGATAAGATCCAAACCATCCGGGGCGCATGGCCTGACTGGTGGACAGACGGTTTTGGCTCCGGTGCCCGCGAAGCAGCCATCTCCCGCATTACTCATTCGGATATTATCGCCAACCAGGCAGGCTTGTCGTTTGCCGGCATGTTGGGAGCGAAGCTTCCTTCCGACATAGACAACCAGATCAGCGACATCAATAAAGCCCTGCTGTTCTATGATGAACACACCTTCGGTTTCAGCGAAAGCGTACGCAATCCTTACGGTCTCGAAACCTGGGAGCAACGTTCCCTGAAACAGTCGTATGCCTGGGAAGCCTACCGCCACTCCGGTCTGTTGGGAGAGGTGACGATGGGATTGCTGCAATCCTTCATCCCCAAAGCGGAATACCCGTCCGTCGCCGTATTCAACACCTTAAACTGGACGTATAGCGGTATCGCCAAAGTCTATATCGACCACCAGATACTGCCGAAAGAGAAAGCCTTCGAAATCGTGGATGTCGCAGGCAACGTAATCCCTACCCAACCCGCCGAAAGCCGCTCCGACGGAATCTATTGGTCGTTGTACGTGAAAGATGTTCCGGCCTTTGGATATGCACAGTATTATATAAAGGTAAAGGATGCGCCCCGTCCCGAGACCGTTGTTTCCGCTTCCCTCGACAAGAAGCACGTAGAAAACGATTGGTACGCCTTCGACTTTAACCCCTCTAAAGGAACCATCGGCAAGCTGTTCGACAAGGAACTGAATAAGGAACTGACCACCCCGGATACCGAATGGGAGTTGGGCGAGTTCATCTACGAGATTATCGACAGCCGCCATCCGATGGAGCAATACCGTGCCCCGCAATTCCTTCGCCGCCGTCCCGAACGGATCCGTTTCGAGCGTTATGAAAAGGGAGCCATCTGGGATACGTACCGCTTTCGTGGCGAAACAGTAGCCGGACGCGAACCTAACAACTTGATGGTCGAGTTCCGTATCTTCAATGTAACGAAGAAGATCGAGGTCGTTTATCGCCTGCGCAAGGAAGCCATCACCGACCCCGAGGCCATCTATATCTCCTTCCCGTTTGAAGTGAACCAGGGAAAGATCATGCTCGACGTGCCCGGTGGTACGATCGAAGCCGGTGTCGACCAGATCCCCGACTCATCCAACGACTGGTATACGGTGCAGAACTTTGCCACCGCCCGCAACAACGAGTCGCAAGTCGTAATGGGAAGCCCGGAAATACCGTTGATGCAATTCGGAGCCATCAACACCGGCCGCTATAAAGCCGGAGCCGTTCCGCAATCTACCAACATGTATTCCTGGCCGATGAACAACTACTGGGTAACCAACTTCAATGCCGACCAGATGGGCGAACTGCAATGGAGCTATTTTATCAACTCTGGTAAAGACAATTCCATCGCCTACGCCACCCGCTTTGCCTGGGAGAACCGCATTCCGTTCCTGACACGCGTCTTGCCGGCCGGAGCGAAAGGAAGCAAAGCTATTTCCTCGGCTTCCATCTTCCGCATTGCACCCGACAACCTGTTGCTGGTGAATATGAAACCGGTAGAAGGCGAGAATGCCGTCATGCTACAGCTTCGCGAGATAGCCGGCAAGCCTGCCAAATTCTCTGCTACTTCCGACAAGGTGAACTTCCAAAAAGTAACCGTCTGCGATGTAGTAGGAGAGCCCGTTACCGGCAATGCCGCCCCCGATTTTGCTCCTTGGGAGAACAAGTTTATCAAGCTATCCTGGTAAACATCCTTTAACATCAGCTTTATCGCTCATAGATTAGATAAATCCATGAACGATAAAGCTGATGTACTTTTATAAAGAGCCGATAATGAATAGTAATCCCTTTTTACCCTCTATAAAGGGATTTGTCGAAATATACTTACTTGACTAATATATAATCGATTACAGTTTCCTCGTAGTTTTTCTGTTTGGAACTCCAGTTCCCCGCAGAGGAAACTCTAGTTTCCTCGTATGGGGACGCGCGTTTCTTCCTAAGGAAACTCCAGTTTCCTCAGGAAGAAACTGAGCAGACACTCAAGCCTGCCGATAGCACCCTGCCGTAAGCGCAGAAATCGGAATGTTAATACAGATTCCTTAAACTAAAGTTTTCTAATATAAATGTGTGATTGTGAAAATATCTTTCATATCTTTGTTGTGCCCATTTGGTAAAAAGTATGAAACTCTAATCTATATTGTAACACAATGCCGTTGAACAATGAAGTAATTTTGACAAGAAATATACGAAGTAATTTCGACAAGATATATGTTACTTATTACTTCCGTATGTATCGTTTTGCCAAAGAGTATGTTTTGTTTGATGAAGATGCTGAGAATATTGTACAGGATGTTTTTCTTCTTTTGTGGGAAAAGCGGGAAGTGTTGGATATTCATATCAGCCTGATGGCTTACCTGTTCAGCCTGGTAAAAAAATAAATGTATGGATCATCTCAGGCATCGCCTGGTCGTCGAGGAATATCAACACGAGCTTAAAGCGAAATTATCCTCTCTCGAGTCGTTAAGTTATACATTTAATTCCGAAGAAGACATCGAACGTGTATTAACCGATGCTATCAACCGGTTGCCCGAGCGTTGTCGCGACATTTTCCTAAAAAGCCGTATCGAAGGAAAGAAAAACCGTGAAATAGCAGAAGAACTGAACATCTCTGTCAGTACGGTAGAAAACCAAATAACTATTGCGCTAAAGAAACTGCGGGTCGAACTGAAAGACTATCTTCCATTATTACTATTTTTGTGATTGTTAAATAATATTTATTTGCAAACAGGCTTTGGGGAAAATAAAAACTTAAACGCTCTCCCTTATAAAAGCAGCAAAATGCACCAGTTAATAACAAAATACTTCTACGGAAACATAACGGCTGAAGAAAAAGCCGAGTTGTTCTCCTTAATGCAAACGGATGAAGAGTTGCATAAAGAGTTTGTGTCTGTACAGAATCTTTGTGCCTTATCTGCTTCGCTCGCTGCCGAGGACGACGAGGTCAGAGCGGTTGATAAGCTTTTACTGTTTAAGCTGGCACGTAAAAAAGACAGGAAGAATCGGGTCTATTTTTCAGGCATCTGGTCGGATATGCAGCCTCTATATGTGTGGCTGTTATTATTATCTGGCTGATTATGAGTTATCAGCATCAAACGACTGTTACAGGAGCGGTGGCTTTCGAGGAGTTTTCCACGCCTGCCGGCCAGCGGGCAAAAATCCGGCTGCACGATGGTACGGTGGTCTGGCTGAATGCCCGTTCCATCTTGCGTTATCCCAATCAGTTTATCGGAGCGGAACGGAAAGTGGAGCTGGAAGGAGAGGCTTTCTTCGAAGTAGCCCGCAATGAGGAAGTGCCCTTTGTCGTTGCCACTGAAAAACTGGATATAAAAGTGCTCGGAACGAAGTTTAATGTATTTGCCTATAAAGGTAAAAACGAATTCTCGACAGCATTGATCGAAGGTTCGGTGAAGATATATAAGCCTGACAATGAGTCGGTAGCCATGTATATGAACCCCAATGATTTTGCGGAACTGAAAGAAGGAAGGTTAGAAAAACGCAGGATCGGCAATACTGACTTTTTACTGTGGAAAGAAGGTATTTATGCTTTCGATGATGTCTCTTTTAGTGAAATCATCAGCAAGCTGGAACTCTATTATGATATCACGATAGATATTAAAAACAGGAAGCTGGGCGAATATAAGTTCAGTGGAAAATTCCGCCAGAGGGATGGGGTGGAAAGTGTCCTTAAGGCGTTGCAGAAGATATACAGATTCTCGTACACGAAGGATGAAGAATTGAATAAAATCACAATACGTTGAAAACAAAAAGAGAGTAATAATATAATGTATAACCTTATAAATCTGTTATCGCCTATGACATGACAAATCGTGTTTTTATATAAAAACAGCCGATGGATGTTCCCGCATCCATCGGCTGATGCTAACACTAAAATATATTGAGTATTAACAAGTAAACGTAGCAAAGTTATGAAAAAAGAACCGAAATTTCTAAGCATTATGAGAATTTCAGCTTTCCTTCTTTTCTGTTGCGCATTCTCTTCTTTTGCGAAGAACACCAGTTCTCAAAACGCGAAGGTGAATATCAGCGGAAATAGTTTAACGATCGGTAACTTTATCGATCAAATCGAGAAGCAGACAGATTACCTGTTTGTTTACAGTAAAAATGAAGTGAACGTCAACGAGACTGTTTCTGTAAAAGCCGGAAAAAGGCAGTCTCGCAGTATCTAAAGGAAGCGTTTGATAAGTCAGACGTTAGATTTGCTTTCGAAAATGATTACATTGTACTGACAAAAAACGAAATGACATCTATCACCCAGCAGGGTAAGCAGATTACAGGTGTTGTTGTCGATCAGTTCGGTGAACCGATTATCGATGCCAATATTATTGTAAAAGGCACCACTAATGGGGTCATTACCGACATCGACGGTAATTTTATCTTACAGAATGTTCCCGAAAAAGCAATCATTCAGATATCTTATATCGGTTATTTGACTCAGGAAATCACGCTGGGCAATCAAAATTCGTTACAGATATCACTGATTGAAGACACGCAAAAACTGGATGAAGTAGTAGTTGTCGGTTACGGTACGCAGAAGAAAGTAACGTTGACAGGTGCCGTTTCTGCCATTCAGAACGACGACCTTATTACTACAAAGAACGAGAATGCGCAGAACATGTTGACGGGTAAGATTCCTGGTGTACGTGTGATGCAGAAATCTTCCGAGCCGGGTTCGTTCAATAACAACTTCGATATTCGCGGTATGGGTAATCCGTTGATCATTATCGATGGTGTGCCTCGCGACAATATGACCCGCCTGGATGCCAACGATATCGAGTCGATGTCTGTATTGAAAGACGCCTCGGCTGCCATCTACGGTGTGCGTGCTGCAAACGGTGTCGTTTTGATTACGACAAAGAAAGGTAAAGAAGGCAGCGTACAGCTCGAATATTCCGGAAACGTGGGATGGCAGAATCCTTCCGGTTCAGTAAAGAGTGCAAGCGCAGCCGACTGGATGACCCTGAAGAATGAAAAAGCCATGCACAATGTGAATGGTGGCTCGCTGGTTTATTCGCTAGACGAGATCGAAGCTTACCGTACTGGAAAGAGACAGGGAACAGACTGGTGGGACGAAGTTATGCGCCCGTTAGCTCCGCAAACGCAGCATACTTTGAGCGCAAGCGGCGGTAATGAAAAGACACATTATTATATGAGTGCCGGTTATCTGTATCAGGAATCGTTCCTGCGCAGTAAGAGTCTGGACTACGACCGTTTCAATGTCCGTTCGAACGTAACGAGCAAAATCACCGACCGTTTGACGATCGATTTGAACATGAGCGGTATCATGGACCAGAAAGACCAGCCGTATGAAAACTCCGACTGGATTATTCGTGCCATGCAACGTTGTCCTGCTACACAGCCTGTTTATGCCAACGACAATCCCGAATACCTGTTGTATGGCTGGATCGAAGGCAACAACCCGGTTGCCATGATGGATGCCGACCAGGTAGGTTATAAGAAATACAACAACAAATGGTTCCAGACCTCGGCTCAGGCAACATACGATGTTCCTTATATCGAAGGCTTGCAGGCAAAAGCCATGTTCAGCTATGACTATCAGATTGCTGATAATAAGCTTTACAAACGTGCTTACAGCGAATACGATTACGACGATGCGACAGATACATATATTGCAAGAGAGATCAACTCGCCGTCTACTTTCCGCCGCGAACACTATACGAAGCAGGCATGGTTGTATCAGGTTTCTTTGAACTACAACCATACATTTGCTGAAAAGCACAATGTTTCCGGTTTGATGTTGTTGGAAGGCAGCCGTCGCGATGGCGACAATTTCTTCGCACAGTGCGAACTGGCACTGGATCTGGATCAGCTTTTTGCCGGTAACACAGAAAACCAGGAAGGTAACATGAGTACCAATTACGATATGAACAATCCTGCGGCACGCGACTTGTATAAAGAAGCTAACCTCAGTTTGGTAGGTAAGTTCGGTTACGATTATATGTCGAAGTATATCGCTGAATTCAGCTTCCGTTACGACGGTTCTTCCAAGTTCGGTACAGGTGCACAGTGGGGTTTCTTCCCGGCAGGATCTATCGGTTGGCGTATGTCTGAAGAAGATTTCTGGAAAGAGTCTAAACTGTCGTTCATCGAGAATGCAAAGGTGCGCGCTTCTTATGGTAAGATGGGAGATGACAACGCTTCCAATTATCAGTTCATTACCGGTTATACCTATCCGGCAGGTGGCGACAACAACCGGCTTCCGGGCGGTTATGTATTCGATGGTAAATATGTAAGTTCGGTAGCAAATAAAGGTATTGCTAATAAGAATATTACCTGGTATATTGCCAAGACTTTGAATATCGGTGCCGATTTGAGTGCATGGAACGGATTGCTGGGTCTTTCCGGCGATTACTTCCGTCGCGAACGTACCGGTTTGCTGGCTACCCGCTCATTGGCTTTGCCGGGTATCGTAGGTGCAAGCCTTCCGCAGGAAAACCTGAACGGTGACCTGACGCAGGGCTTCGAACTGGAAGTTTCCCACCGCAACCGTATCGGTAAAGTAGGTTACAACCTGAAAGGTATCTTCTCTTATACCCGTATCCAGAATACGTATGAAGAACGTTCCAAACTGGGTAACTCTTATAGAAACTGGAGAGACAATAATAACGACCGTTACCAGAATATCGTTTGGGGATATGGCGACGGTGGACGTTACGAATCTTATCAGGATATCGCCAACAGCCCTATTTATGCCGGCTACGGAACACTTCCGGACGATTATAAATACGAAGACTGGAATGGTGACGGCGTGATCAACGATTTGGATAAACACCCGATCGGTTACGAAAACCGCCCGTTGATCAACTTCTCTCTGAATATCGGTGCCGATTGGAATGGTTTCGACCTGAACCTGTTGTTCCAGGGAGCTGCTATGCAGTATAACCGTTATATCGAACAGCTGCGCGAACCGATGTGGGGACACGACTTCTCGAATGCACTGAATTATTTCACCGACAGATGGCATCCGGTAGATCCGACATCAAATCCTTACGATCCGACTACTCAGTGGATCTCCGGAGCGTATGCTTATACCGGTACATTGGCTGATGAATGGTCTGCCTACAACGTCCACAACTCAAGCTACCTTCGTTTGAAGAGCGCCGAACTGGGTTATACTTTCCCTGCGAAATGGCTTGCCGGATCAGGCATTAAGAATGTACGTATGTATATGAATGGTTATAACCTGTTTACTATTAAAGGTGTAGAATTCGACCCGGAACACTCCGGCAACGACTCTTATAGTAACCTGTATCCGTTGAACAGAACATTCTCTGTTGGTTTAAATGTTAAATTTTAATTGAGGAATACATTATGAAATTGTCTAAATATATATTGTTATTAGCATTAGCTTGCACGATGCCGTCATGTATGGATCTCGACATTCCCCCCCCCTATGAATGTGGTGCAGGATAAAGATGTTTTCAGCTCTGAGAATGGTATCAAGAGTTATCTGGCACGTGTATATGGTCAGATTCCAATGGAAGATTTCCGTTATTCGCCCGAACGCGGTCTGAATATGTTCTGGATCATTATGCCGTCGCCCGCTTATACCGGCGAAGCTTTGTGTCGTGACGTACATGGAGCATTGAGCGAGAATACGAAATATTGGGGAGATGCCTATAAACTGATCCGCGATATCAATTATTTCCTGGAAACGATTCCGCAGTATGAAGCAAACTTCTCTCAGGATCAGTTGAACACATGGAAAGGTGAAATGTTGTTTGCCCGGGCATTTACTTATTACGCTTTGGCAAAACGTTACGGTGGTGTGCCTCTGGTTAATGAAGTATTGAAGTATCTGGAACAGCCGATCGAAGAACTGAAAGTTCCGCGTTCGTCGGAAGCCGGAGCTTTCGACGAGGTGAAAACGGATTTGGATGAAGCCTACAACTTGTTGCCTGAAAGCAACCAGGTAGGACGTGCTACAAAATATGCTGCTGCTGCCTTGAAGTCGAGAGCTATGTTGCATGCCGGTTCGATTGCCAAATACAACCAGATCTCTTTGTTCGATGATAGCAACAATCGCCTGTGCGGTATCGAAGCAAGCAAGGCAAACGATTATTTCAAAGAAGCTTACGATGCAGCCAAGCTGCTGGAAGGTCATTTCTCTTTGTATAAGAATGCCTGGAAAGCCGATGATAAGAATGCACAGTATCAGAACTATATCGATATGTTCTTCGATGAGAGCAGTAAAGAGAACATCCTGGTAAGAGAATATCAGTATCCGAACTCTGTACATGGATATGATTGCTATAACATTCCGCGTCAGTATATGGTGGGTGGTTATTCTTCATACGTTTGTCCTATGCTGGATTATGTAGAACTGTTTGAAGGTTTCCCGAAAGAAAACGGAAAAATCAAAACATTGGAAAACGGCAAATATGTATTGTATGATAATCTGACCGATCTTTTCAAAGATGCCGAACCTCGTTTGAGAGCAACGGTTATGTTGCCGGGTGACGAGTTTAAAGGTGATAATTTCGAATCTTGGCGTGGTATTTACATCGGCCCGACGACTGGTGGCATATCTCCGCTGTTACCGGAAGGTGCTATTGAGAAATATGAGGCATCGGCCAGTAAGGATAACCTGGTGACATCTTCAAATGCCGGACAAACAGCTTACCAGCTGTCGAATGGCCAGATGATGAACCCGGCAGGCCGTAGCGGTCGTTTTGCTGATGATGCAGCCTGTGCTATCTCCGGTTTCTCCGTTCGTAAGTGGATGAATCCTGATATGGAAGCATCGTTGGTTGTTGAAAACCGTTCGGATCAGTCATGGATCGAGTTCCGTTATGCTGAAATATTGTTGAATCGTGCCGAAGCTGCCATTGAACTGGCTGCTGCCGGTCAGGGCGCCAATTATCAGGCTGATGCGGCTCAGTGTATCAATGAAATCCGCGAACGTGCCGGTGCTACGCTACTTGCAGATGCCAGCGCACTGACAATCGATGATGTTCGTCTGGAAAGACGTAAAGAACTTGGTTTTGAAAATAAAACCTGGTGGGATTTGAAACGTTGGAGATTGATGGATAAGGAACAGAACAATACTCTTTATCGTATATTGATGCCGTTCTATGCCGATAAGGAAAACAAATGGTTCTTCGATGCCCGCTACGACGAACGTGCCGAACGTTACACTTTCGATACCAAATGGTACCATGTAGAGATTCCGAGTGATGAAGTTGTAAAGAACAACATTAAGCAGAATCCTGGTTATTAATCTTTTAAAGAGTAATGAAAATGAAAAAAAAAGTATATTCTTTAGCCGCAGGCCTAATCCTGTTATTGGGAAGTTCTTGCCAGAAGTTCGATAATTACGACGAACCGCAAGAGACATTAAAAGGTACTATCATTGATAAGGGAACCGGGCAGCCTATGCAGACGGAAGTAGGAGATAACGGCGTTCGCATCAAATTGCTGGAATATAGCTGGAGCGATAATCCCGAACCCTATTTCTTTACTGTCATGCAGGATGGTACATTCAATAATACCAAAATATTCAAGGGTAATTACAATATCGAACCGCAGGGAGCTTTCGTACCTCTGGTACAGACCGACGGCAGTGGTAATGTGACTGTCGATGAAAGTGTAACGACCGACATCAAAGGTGCTGTTACCCTCGATTTTGAAGTGGAACCGTTCCTGCGTGTAGAGTGGGTGGGCGAACCTTCTAATGACGGTAAGTCTATCACCGCACAGGTGAAAGTGACAAGAGGAACTGCCAATCCTGGATACCAGCAGGCTTTATCCGATGTGTATTTGTTTATTCATTCGGCAAACCCGTATGTCGGCAATAATAATTATGACCAGCGTTATGTAAAACATTTAAGTGGCGATGAACTGAATGATGCGCTGGGAAATACGATTACGTTGACAACAACCGGTGAATTGCCTGCAGGCCGTACTTATTATATCCGCGTCGGTGCCCGCATCGATAAGGACATTGCCGGTGCAAAACGTTATAATTATACGGATGTGAAGGAAGTTCAAATTCCATAGTTTGTTTAGATAGGATTATTTATCTATTTTTATGGGGCATTTTAAGGATGAACTTTCTTTTTCTATACCTTAAAATGCCCCTTGTTACCTCTTTAAATATAATAATATGAAGACAAATGTAAAAGTGCTATTAAATGGATTTGTTGTGTTTTCTTCTTTGGCAATAGCTTGCCAACCCGCTGCGAAGACTACCGAGACTAACCAAACGGAAAGGCGGGAAAAGACTGCTTTCCAAACCGGACAACCCTGGAAACCTACAACCGATGTCAGGGCAGACGTGGCTATCGTATATGGAGTGGGGGGCAACCCTTCGGAGAAACGTTCGGGACTGACTTTCGAACAACGCGTGCAGAGTTGGCGCGATAAAGGTTATACGACCCATTTTATGACAGGTATCGCCTGGGGAGATTATAGAGATTATTTTACCGGAGAATGGGATGGCAAGTGGCACCTGGATGAAGGACAGGTAACCATGAAAGGGGATACGATCTGGCATGGTCACATGGTGCCTTACATCGTTCCGTCCATGAACTTTATCAAATACATGCAGGAAAGGCATATCAAACGCGTGATAGACGCCGGTATCGATGCGATCTATCTGGAAGAACCCGAATTCTGGGCACGCGGCGGATATAGCGAAGCTTTCAAACGCGAATGGAAAGAATATTACGGTTTCGACTGGCGTCCGCAGCATGAGTCGGCTGAGAATACCTATCTTGCCAATAAGTTGAAATATCATTTGTATTATCGTGCCTTGAACGAATGCTTTACCTACGCAAAGGAATATGGTAAGAGCAAAGGCATGGACGTACGTTGTTATGTCCCTACGCATTCGCTGGTGAACTATTCGCAATGGCAGATCGTCAGCCCGGAAGCTAGCCTGGCTTCTCTCCCTTGTGTAGACGGATATATCGCCCAGGTTTGGACGGGAACTTCCCGCGAACCGAATTATTTTAACGGTAATGCAAAAGAACGTGTTTTTGAAACGGCATTCCTGGAATATGGCTGTATGGAGTCGATGACGGCACCGACCGGACGTAAGGTATTCTTCCTGACCGACCCGATTGAAGACTGGCCTCGCGACTGGGCAGACTATAAGAAGAATTACCAGGCAACGTTTACGGCGAAGTTATTGTATCCAAACAACAATAACTATGAAGTAATGCCTTGGCCGGACCGTATTTATGAAGGTTTATATCGCAAAAGTGCCAACAGTGAAGAGAAAGCGCGTATTCCACGTTTCTATTCCACCCAGATGCAGGTGATGATCAATTCATTGAATAATATGCCTCTGTCTGATAATAAGGTATCCGGTTCTTCCGGTATCAGTGTGTTGATGGGTAACTCTTTGATGTTCCAGCGTGCTCCGCAACCAGTTGCCGGTTACGACGATCCGCAGTTGTCGAACTTCTACGGGCAGGCTTTGCCTTTCCTCAAACGGGGTGTTCCTGTGCATTTGCTGCATATCGAAAATGTAGCTTATCCCGAGACATGGAAGAATACCAAAGTCTTGTTGATGACTTACTTCAATATGAAACCGCTGGATAAGGAGGTACATAAACATATCGCCGACTGGGTAAACAACGGTGGCGTACTGGTTTACAGCACACGCGATACGGATCCTTTCCAGTCCGTACAGGAATGGTGGAACCAGGGTGATGAAAAATACAAGACTCCATCGCAGCACCTGTTCAGCCTGATGGGTATCGATAAAGATGCCAAAGAAGGCGAATATACGTGTGGTAAAGGAACCGTCTATGTTGTCCGTCAGGATCCGAAAGAATTCGTATTGAAAGAAAATGCCGATAAGGATTACGTAGCTTTGGTAAAACGTATGTACGAGGAGAAAGCCAATGCCGGAAATCTTCAGTTTAAGAATAATTTCTATCTGGAAAGAGGCTATTATGACCTGGTATCCGTATTGGATGAAGGAATGGTTTCCAACGAACCATACGTTGTTAAAGGCCGCCTGATCGACTTGTTCGATCCCGAACTGCCTGTACTTAGCGAGAAAGTTGTTAATCCGGGTGAACAGTCCTTCCTGGTAGATATCGACCGGGTGGCTGATCAGGACAAACCGCAGGTATTGTGTGGCGCAGCCCGCGTATATGACGAAAAAGCCGGTAAAAAATCTTATTCGTTTGTGGCTAAGAGCCCGATCAATACGACCAATGTTATGCGTGTATTGTTGCCGGCCAAACCGGAAAAGGTAACGATCGCAGATGCTTAGGGCCAAGCGCTTGCCGATTCTAAGTATGAATGGGACCAGACAAGTAAGACATGCCTTGTAAGTTTTGAAAATAATCCGGAAGGCGTTGCCGTCTCTTTTAACTGGCAATTAAGGACAACCTGATTATTCTTAGCTCTATATAAAGTCGGTATTGGAAAGAGCTCTTTTCAACACCGTTTTTTTAATCTTAAAATAATAAACCGATGAAACGCATTTTTCTTTATTTATGTTTTTTAGGAGTGGTAACAGGGCTTTCTGCTCAAAACTCCGACCTGACACATTATGTAAATACCTTGCAAGGTACAAACTCGAAACATGAACTGACCCGAGGAGATACATATCCGACTACCGCTTTACCCTGGGGTGTGAATTTCTGGACACCACAAACCGGCCCTAACCGCGACGGCTGGATTTACCAACACTTCAAAGACTCTATCCGCGGGTTCCGGCAAACTCATCAATGCAGTTCCTGGACACGCGATTACGCCGCTTTCTCTTTAATGCCCGTAACCGGCAAACTGGAAGTAAACCAGTATAAAAGAGCTGCCAAATTCAGTCATAAGAATGAGATTGCTCATCCGAATTATTACAAGGTGACTTTCGATAATAAGATAACAACCGAGATGTCTCCGACAGAAAGAGGTGTGCACATGCGTTTCTCTTTCCCTTCAGGCGGAAACTCTTATATCGTAATCGACCCTAATAACGGTGGAAGTTGTGTGAAGATTATTCCTGAAGAACGTAAAATAATAGGTTATTGCAAGAATGCCAATTTTAGCGTACCCAAAGAATTTGCAAACTATTTTGTGATTGTGTTCGACAAACCTTTCGAGTCGTATGGCACATGGACGGGCAATGAAGGCAAGATTACTCCACAGGGGTTGGAATCGGAAAGCGAATACAGTGGCGCTTATATCCAATTTAAGAAAGGTGTGAAAGTACAAGCAAAAATAGCTTCTTCCTATATCAGTTACGAACAGGCCGAGTTGACGCTCCAACAGGAACTGGGATCGTTCGCCTCTTTGGATCAAACCCGTGAAGCGGCAAAGAAAGCATGGAATAAACAATTGAATAAGGTACAGGTTGAAGGCGGTACGGAAGAACAAAAGGCTACTTTCTATTCCTGCTTTTTCCGTTCGATGCTTTTCCCCCGCAAGTTTTATGAGCACGATGCCAATGGCAACCCTATATATTACAGCCCGTATGATGGAAAGGTGCACGAAGGCCTGATGTACACAGACAATGGTTTCTGGGATACTTTCAGGGCACAGTTCCCTCTGAATGCTATTTTGCATCCTGAATTTCATAACAATTATATTACCAGCCTGATCACTGCTTACGACCAGAGCGGATGGCTGCCTTCCTGGTCATTCCCCGGACATCAGGGCGGTATGATCGGTAACCATGCCTTGTCGCTCATTGCCGATGCATGGGCAAAAGGTTTCCGTTCCTACGATCCTAAGCGGGCGATGGAGGCGATGTTCCATTGAAGTAATGAATAAAGGTCCCACCGGTCCGGCTAACGGGCGTGATGGTTGGAAAGATTATTATATTTATGGGTATGTGCCGTATCCCGATTGCCGGGAGGCTACCGCCAAGACATTGGAATATTGCTATGACGACTGGTGCGCCATGCAGTTTGCCAAAATGACCGGACAGCCTTTCTATGAAGAACTGTTTAAAAAGCAAATCTATAATTATAAGAACGTCTTCGATCCTTCTGTCGGATTTATGCGCGGAAGACAGAAAGACGGCAGTTAGTATCCGAACTTTGACCCGACCGAATGGGGAGGACCGTTTACCGAAGGTTGTGCCTGGCATTATGTATGGTTGGTATTCCATGATATAAAAGGATTGATCGGCTTGATAGGCGGGGATAAAGCCTTTGTCGCTAAACTCGACTCTGTCTTTTCTGTTCCGAATACATTCAAAGTCGGTACTTACAATCGTGTCATCCATGAAATGGCCGAAATGGAGATGATCAATATGGGGTAATATGCGCATGGCAACCAGCCTATCCAGCACATGATTTATCTGTATGATTATGCCGGAGAACCCTGGAAAACCCAGAAATGGGCGCGCAAGGTAATGGAAGATCTCTACAGTTCGACGCCCGACGGTTATCCCGGTGATGAAGACCAGGGTCAAACCTCGTCTTGGTATGTAATCAGTGCCATGGGATTGTATTCTGTCTGCCCCGGTACGACCGAATACGTGATCGGCAGTCCTGTTTTCCCTAAAATGACGATACAGTTGGAAAATGGTAAAAAGTTGGTTATCGAAGCAAAGAATAATAACAAGGAAAATGTGTATATACAGTCTGCTTCATTCAACGGACAGCCCTACACAAAGAACTATTTCCAATATGACGATTTGATGAATGGTGGTGTCATTCGTTATGAAATGGGCAATACTCTGGCTTTAGACCGCGGAATATCGGAAAAAGACCGCCCATTTTCCATATCCGATTGATTTCATTAAC
>JAJPZM010000414.1 GCA_021204335.1 Parabacteroides sp.
TTCATATGATGTTCAATAAATCAACGGACATCATGCGGATAATCATATAAGTTTATAAATAAGGATTGTTTAATTTTCGTCAATAACTCTTGTTTCCGGGCCGTGTCCGGGATATACTACCGTTTCGTCGGGGAGTAACAGCAGCTTGTCATTGATCGCTGCGATCAATATTTCCTGATTGCCACCCCAAAGATCCGTACGTCCGATGCTGCCGGCAAACAACGCGTCGCCAACAATGGCAAAGCCATTCTTTTTGTTATAAAAAGCAACACTGCCGGGCGAATGTCCGGGAACTGTCAGAACTAATAGTTCCGAATGTCCGAACTTCACTATTTCATTACCTACCAGGTTTTTTTAACGGGAATTTCTTCGTAATGTCCCGGCAACCCGAAAGCCTGGGCTTGTTTGTCCGGTGATGGCAATTGTTCAACGTCAAGCCGGTGTGCTTCCGGTGATAAACCATACGTTTTGTATATAAATGGATTTCCGAAAATATGATCCAGATGCAGATGCGTGCAAAGCAGGTGTTTCACTGTCAATCCGTTTTCGGCGATGAAGTCGGTCAGTTCTTTTTCTTCTTCCCGGCGACAACAGCCACAGTCGATGATTACAGCCTCTTTGGTATCATCATACAGAACGAATGTATTCTCCTGAAAATAATTGAATTCAAATACTTTTATTGTGATCATAACGGTACGTATACTACTTTTTTGGTTTGGAAAAATTCTTCTTTGAAATGTTCTCCTAGCTCTATAACTATTGCTTGTTTCTGATATGCCTGTATTTCATGCTGCAATTCCCCGCCTTTCAAACAGATCAAACCGTTTGGTAAAGCGTTTTGCTGCTCCTTGCCGATATTTTTACGGGATATTTTGACCAGGTCGCCCAAGGGCATGACTGCCCGGCTGACAACGAAGTCGAAAAGTTGTTTTTCTTCTTCGGCGCGGCAGTGGCGGAAAGTTACGTTCTCCAATCCGATAGCCTCTGCTACCGCTTGTCCGACCTTGATCTTTTTTCCGATACTGTCAACCAGGTGGAACTGCACTTCGGGAAAGAAGATAGCCAGCGGAATACCGGGAAAACCGCCTCCCGTTCCAATATCCATTACGGTTGATCCCGATTTGAATTTCATCATTTTGGTGATTCCCAGCGAATGCAAGACGTGATGAGGGTATAAATTCTCTATGTCTTTACGCGAGATCACGTTTATTTTTGAATTCCAGTCAGTATATAAGTCATACAGAGCTTCGTATTGTGCCAGTTGCTTTTCGTTTAGCTCCGGAAAATAAGCCTTTATTAGTTCCATAAATTATTTTAAAATGCCAGATGAGCGATCGGGCTGTCTTTTTTGAGCAGATATTGTATTTCTTCGTATGGAAGATGTACATTGGTTGCACCAACAACGTAAGCCGCAATCTCATATTCATTGAATGTATAAGTAATGCCGTAATCGTCGACGAGGAAGTTACCGTTGGGAAAGATTTCATCCACGCTAAAGAAACCGACATTTTCCAATTCTTTAGGGTTGTCGACGTTGTTTTGTTTGGCGATCCGGTCTATTAAAATCTGTGCCAGGTCGTCTTCATAGTTTTCGATGAATATATCTTCTTCTTTGATAATATCACCGGTTTTCAGATTGATGACATGGTTGTTGTAGGCATGTGCACCATGTGCTCCACCCGTATAATTCTCGAAATTTACCATATAGCTCAAGATGTCGTTTTTGTTGTAAGCGATATCGTTCGACGACATTTCGTAATAGGAATACCAGGCGCCTACCGGCGTATCATCGTCTTTGGCTAAATCGGCCTTAAAGTCTTCTTCCAATTCTTTATAAGAGTTCAGATAGTCTTCTGTGTATTTGGCTACGGCTTCTTCGGGTGACAAGGTTACGTAATTATCACCAAAAAAGGAAAGGACGAATTGTTTCTGTAACTTTTTCAACATCTCCTGGTTATCGTACTTGACAGGGTAGATGAAATTGATTTGCAGATTACAGTTCGGGTTCTCCGGATTTTCCAGTAAATGATAGGTCTTCTCTACATTGATAGAATCGAATTTGATATCATTATCTGTTGTTTTTTTCGTTTCGGTGTTGCAACCTCCAACGAAAATACTTATAAGAAAAAGAGTCACAAGTTTTTGGCATAATTGCGTATTCATTGTGATACAGATTTAATATTATATTAAGTTGCAAATGTACATGTTTATCTTTGAATTACCGAATAGATAACCTATATTTATAAAACATCTCTTTTTATCGTGTTGTTGTGGCGTTTATCTGTGATAGTTGTTCAAAATCTGCCGGTTTCAACTATTTCGATAAGTAATAATTTTTTTTGTGAAAAATTGGTTTTTGAAATCTTCTGCTTATCTTTGCCCTACGCATGAAAAGCAAGGAGTTGCTATCTGTGCGGTTTTGTTGTTGGACATAAGCGTTTTAGATATTATTTGGCGTTGAAATCTCGACAATTTCATACCCGACAAATAATGAACAGTAGATGCAAATGTTCTTTTCTGTCTATACACAAAGTAGAATTGTTTTAAATTGATTCGTGTATATGGATAAGAGCATGGTACTGTCATATATATTGTTGGGGGGCCTGTCGAGAGCCTCAATGTCTATATATGAACAGTATCCATGCTTCTTTTTGTTTTTCAAAGATAAACCAATTTCGTCTCATTTCATAGGCCCGGTATCTGTATCGATAAATTAAGTCGGCAAGTCTTTATTTTATTTTTATCTTTGTGAGCAGAAGTAATAATTAACTGAATAGAAATGAGAATATCCACGAAAACTATTTGTCTTTTGCTGATGCTGGCAATTGCCTGTCCGCTCATAAAGGCGGGAAATAAAAAGAACCTGAATATTGTTTTTATAGGAAATAGCATAACGCAAGGCGTTATACTTCAAAATCCTACACACAACGCTCCGCCAGTGAAGGCAGCTTTATTCTTAACAAAGCAGCCGGAAATAAGTTCTGTGAAATATTCTAATCAAGGAGTAAGTGGCTGTACGACGACCGACTATCTTCCGCAAACAGAGACCCTTTTCCCTAAAGCGAAAGCGGCAGCTGATGCTTTTGCCGACGAAACCTGGGCTACCCTTGTCTTCTCGATTATGCTGGGCACGAATGATAGTGCGATAAACGGACCGAATGGTGCCCCGGCCTCTCCTGAAAAGTATGAAGAAAATATGAGGACGATCATTAATCAACTGTTGGCTTTGTATCCAAACTGCAAAATCGTATTGCATCGACCGGTTTGGTATAGCCCCAATACATACAACGGGGCAATGTATCTGAAAAAAGGATTGGAACGGCTAGAAAGTTATTATCCTGTATTGCAGTCGCTGGTAACCGATTACTCCAAACGTTTTCCCGGACAGGTTTTCATGGGCGATACGGAAGGGTTCGATTATTTCAAAGCCAATTATCAGACCGACTTGTTTCCGGAAGACGGCAATGCCGGCACTTTTTATCTTCACCCCAATGAGAAAGGCGCAACAGCCCTCGGTAAATTCTGGGCAGAAGCAATATTGAAAATAGTAGAATAAAAAACCATCCGAATGAATTTAGAATTTCTTTCGGATGGAATTGTTTTTCCATCCGGATGCAATGAACTTGTCGTTATCTCTTTCCTAATTGGTGATCCATGATTGCAACATGGTGTTCCCCATACATTTTCAGCTTTTCAACTATATTTTTGGCTGTTGCTTCTTCTTCCACCTGTTCGCGAACGAATCCCCAAAGGAAATCTTGGGTAGCGTTATCTTTTTCTTCATGTGCAAGGGCTACCAGGCGGTCGATCAGTTCGGAGACATGTACCTCATGTTGGTAAACATGTTCGAAGACTTCCAATGGTGTTCCGAAAGCAGTGGGGACTACATTGATCTGGTCCAATTTCACCTGCCCACCGCGTTTGATTGAATAATCGATCATTTCATAAGCATGTTCCAGTTCTTCCTACGACTGTTTCTTTAGCCAGTGGGCACAACCGTCCATACCGAGTTGTGCAAAATGAATTGACATGGAAAGATAAAGGTTGGATGACCACATCTCTGCCAGAATCTGCTCGTTCAGAGCATCGGATAATTTTATACTTAAAATCATGGTTGAATGTTTTATGTTATGTTTAATGATTTTATAATAAAAAAAATAATACTACAAATTGTTCCATAATCCTGTCGTCTATTTATTACGTGTAATAAGAATTTCTTATCTTCGTTACCATCTAAATAAATTAAGGTAAGATATGAAAAGGAAAATAGAGATACTCGTCGATAGATTACAGCAAGCCGTCCGGCTACATCCGGTAGAAGTCTTATTATCCGTCGCTTTTAGCCTGATAGGATGCATCTATTGTGAAAGCAGTTTTTTTTATGGCTTTGTGGAAGCTCCTCTAGCTTATTTCCCGGTACTGTTTCTGATCACCTATACATTGAACGGGTGGACGGCACAGCATAAATTCCGGTTTTTATATTATCTGTCCGCTCTCTTCTTTATCCCTTTCTTATGGATCGAAAAGGATAAGTTATGGACATCAACCCATCTTGTCTCGCTGGCTGTGGTACAGCTACTCTATTTAGTCAGCGGTTGGAAACGGGATAACGATGCTTTTATGTATGTCGGCCTGCGTTATCTGCGATCTCTCTTTTCTGCAGGGTTGTTGGCGGGTATCGCTTATTTATTGGCTATATCGATTTACGTTTCCATACAGTATATATTTGAAATATGGCAATCGTCCGACAGATACTTTTATACGGAAGCTGCTTTCCTTATTTTTATGTGCGGGATGCCTTTGCTATTCCTCATGTTCATGCAGGAGAAGGAAGGGAAAGATAGTCCGAACAGACTGTTTGAAGTCCTGCTTAACTACGTGCTGTCGCCGGCGTTGCTGATCTGTGCTGTAATTTTGTATCTTTATTTTATTAAGATTGCCATTTTGTGGTCGTTGCCGAAGGGTGAAATAGCTTATATTGTCGTCAGTTTTGTCTCAGCCACTTTTATATTGAAAGGGTGTCAGGTTTTCTTGACAAAACGGTATTACGACTGGTTTTACCGGTTTGCCAGCCTGGTTGTATTGCCGGCATTGATGATGTACTGGATAGGAACTTGTTACCGCATCAACCAATACGGTTTTACCAAGGCACGCGTCTATCTTGTGGCAACTGGATTGATACTGACAACTTTGACATTACTCTTCTTTTCCAAAAAAAATGGGGACGATATCTGTATGCTTCCACCATGGCTATCGTTTTTTTTATCAACCGTTACGTATATTCCAGGCATCACGGCAAAAGATATTGAACGTATTTCATAGACCGGACGAGATAATTATCCCTTGAAAGAAACGACATACGATTATCAGCCTTATCTGGAGATAGACGGATGTTCTTCCATCGACATTTCTGGTTATAAAACACTGGAAACGGTTAACGGATTCAGAAATAAAAATACGATGTGGATAACAACAGATCGAGATTCATTGTATATTTTTAACAAAGGAACGGATGATCCTTTTTACGCTGTCGATATACCTTCTTTCTGGACGAATCAATTGGCAAAAGCCGGACTGAATGCTGATGATTCAATTCCCCAGGAGGCTTTTCCTATTCTTCTTGAGTTTGATATGGATTCGGCAAAACTGGTTTTTCATAGTATCAGCTTATATCGCAGTTCACCGGATTCGACGTATCAGATCTCTTACATTACACCGGGTTATTATCTGAAGAAGCATTAGGTTGCCGACATCCGTTTCCTGCAAGAGCAGTGCTCTTATTGTGTATCTGTTTATGAACTAAAAAGATTACCTTTGCAATCCTTAAAAATTATAGTTATCAAAAGATATTGTAAGACATTACATATGAAAGATGATGAGAAATTAATCAGAGAATACACCCGGTGGAATACTCAGCAAAACTTATGGAAGTAGATAGCCGAATGTAAT
>JAJPZM010000005.1 GCA_021204335.1 Parabacteroides sp.
ATGTAATGATATGTAAAGGTAATCATAATATTTTTATCTTTGCACAGGTAAAGCAGAGATGAATAACAGGGATATGTTCTTTTTTTATTACTGCTTGAAATTATATACAGAGAATAAGATAAATGAAAGAGAACGAAATGGTATTCGGCATACGTGCCGTCATAGAGGCTATCCAGGCCGATAAGGAGATAGATAAAATTCTTGTGAAGCGCGAGTTGCAGGGGGAACTTTCCCGCGAGCTGTTCGAGGTGCTGAAGGGTCGTGAGATACCCGTACAGCGTGTGCCTGCCGAACGTTTGGATCGTTTGACACGCAAGAATCACCAGGGGGTGATTGCATTTATTCCGGCTGTTACCTATCAGCGTCTGGAAGACATCATTCCGTTCGTTTATGAGCAAGGCAAAAATCCCTTTATCGTGCTTTTGGATGGTGTAACCGATGTCCGTAATTTCGGAGCGATTGCCCGTACCTGCGAATGTGCCGGTGTGGATGCCATTGTCATTCCGGCAAGGGGAAGCGTGACGGTAAATGCCGATGCCATCAAAACCTCGGCTGGAGCATTGCATGTATTGCCTGTTTGTAAAGAAAAAAGCATTACGGAAGCGATCCGTTTCCTGCAATCGAGTGGGGTAAAGGTGTATGCAGCCAGCGAAAAAGCGTATGAGAATTATACGGCTATCAAATATGACGGCCCTGTTGCCATTGTCATGGGAGCCGAAGATACGGGCGTCTCGATGGATAACCTGCGTATCTGCGACAGCATGGTAAAGATTCCCCAGTTCGGCACAATCGGGTCGTTGAATGTATCGGTAGCCTCTTCTATCCTTATCTATGAAGTGGTTCGCCAGCGAATGAATGAAGAACAAATCAATTAAAAGAGATAAACACAATGAAAAAAGTTATTGCAACAAACAATGCACCTGCCGCAATAGGCCCTTACAGCCAGGCAGTACAAGTCGGTAATATGTTGTTCGCTTCCGGACAACTGGGTATTGATCCGGCAACCGGCAACTTTGTAGAGGGAACCGTAAAAGAACAAACTGCTCAAGCATTCAAAAACGTAAAAGCGATTCTGGCAGAAGCCGGACTCGATATCAGCAACGTAGTAAAAACGACTGTCTTTTTGGCTGATATGGGCGATTTCACCGCTATGAACGAAGTATATGCTTCACAGTTCGAAGGCGCTTTCCCCGCCCGTTCTGCCGTAGCCGTAAAAACACTGCCGAAGAATGGTTTGGTGGAGATTGAAGTGATTGCTGTCGCAGAATAATAACACGCTAAAGTCCTGATTAATCAAATCAGGACTTTAGCGTGTACTTCCCCGGATAGCCTGTAATGATAGCCAGCAATGTCCCGGCTCCCAACAAATAAGGATAATACAAATACTGCATGATCTCGATAGGAGAGACCCCACCTAGCCCTGAAGCCATGAGCAACTGTGCCCCATAGGGATAATACCCTGTACGAAACAAGAGAATATATCAAGTAGGCTGGCACTGCGCCGCGGGTCTACATGGAAGCGGTCGGCAATATCTTTGGCAATAGGGCCTGCCATTATCAATGCAATTGTATTGTTTGCCGTACAGAGGTTGGCAAAGCTAACCAGAGCGGCAATACTCATTTCCGCTCCTTTGGAAGAACGGATATGCGAAGTCAGCTTGCCGATAATCCAGTCAATACCGCCGTTGTAGCGTATCATCTCCAGCATGCCGCCCGCTAGTAGCGTTACGATAATCAGTTCCCCCATGTTTGTGATACCGAGCCCCATCGAGGCCGTCCATTCCCAGACATCGAAACCGCCTGTAAGCAGTCCAACAATACCCGACAGCAGGATGCCGATAAACAATGCCAACATTACGTTTACACCGAAGATAGCTGTTATAAGCACGACTATATAAGGTATTACTTTGACCCATTCGATGGCGCCCGTCGTATAGCTGCTATCCATGCCGCTTCCTATTAATACATATATAATACCTGTAATAATAGCGATTGGCAAGGCAATACGAATATTCACCTTAAACTTATCGTTCATGTTGCATCCCTGCGTACGCGTCGCCACAATAGTCGTATCTGATATAAACGACAGATTGTCGCCAAACATCGCCCCGCTAACAACCACGCCGAGCATCAAAGCGTCGGGCATTCCCGTCTTGGTTGCAATACCCACCGCTACGGGAGCCAGTGCGACAATCGTTCCTACTGATGTCCCCACGGAGATTGAGATAAAGCAGGCCGCTAGAAAGATTCCAGCCGCCAGCAGGTTGCCGGGCAGGATTGACATAGCCAGGTTGACCGTTGCGTCTACGGCTCCCATCGACTTGGCCGTCTGCGCGAAAGCACCTGCCAGGATAAATATGAGTACCATCAACATGATATTGCTGTTGGCTGCCCCCCGGCAGAACTGCTCGATACGGTTGGATAGTTTCCCTCCTTTCGATATAGCGATAGCAACCACCGATGAAATGACGAAAGCGACCGTAATAGGCATCTTATAGAAATCGCCTGCCAGTATCGAGACAACAAGATAGGTGAGCAGGAATACCAGCAACGGTATTAGGGCCCATGCATTAGGCGCATGATTAAGTAGGGAGCTAGTATCTTTATTCATAATTGTTAGTTATCATCTGTTATTTAGAACGAGAAGCGAAGCGCAATACGTACGCCGCCTTTCTTTATATTCGGTTCGTTCAAGTAAGTCAAACGGCGGTAATAGTCGATGCGGAGTATCTTAAAGATATTCTCCAGACCGATACTGGCTTCCATATAAGGCGTATTGCCCAGCGGACGCGTACCGTCGGGCAGCATGAACAAGCCCGGTGTCAGCGTCGGATTGTTCTTATCTGTCAACCCACCATAAATTCCGTTGAAAGAGAGGACCTCGCGTAGACGTAGCCATTTGATACCCGGAATACGGTTCAGTATCCATCCTTTCAGATAATAAGTAGCGTTGAACGATACATATTGGTCGGTCACGAACTCCAATGCATTCATCATGTGGAACGCTTCCGGTTGAATGGTGATGGACTGGTTGGTATTCGGTAATATCAGCAGCGGGAAAGGAACTTTATTCCATACTTTCCCCGCCTTCAACTGCGTATCGATATGTCCAAACGAAGATAGCCAGATACGCTTCTCCGCACTTATTTCCGTATGATTATAGTTATATTCATCCCCTAAAACCCCTTTGAAGCCGAGTTGGTGCGATAACTTGAATACCGGCGCATCCTTCGACAAATTGAATACTGACTCTTTGCCGGCACGTCCGTCATACGAGCGTTCGCCCGGAGCAAAGCGGAGTTGTGTACCGATTTCCGAGGTGGTAATATCCTTTTTATGAACTAACGAACCGTCTGCCTCTTTCTCTATGTATTTAAGTGTTCCTGTCGCCTGATTGTTCTGGTTGTACACCCATGACCGCCAGGTGAGTCCGTTCAGCCATTCTTTCTCGTATTGTAGCATCGTTTTGCGGATATACTGCATCTTGGTGACAGGTTCACCCACTTTCCAGGCAATGAAGATGTTATCCTTGCTGGTGAAAAGGAAGTCCTGTCCGGGCGTATAAACGTCATATTCTTGAATGAAAGAGAGGTTGTTGACGGGACTTTCCCCTTCATGGTAAAGCTTTTTGTTGAAGCTGTGCGTCAGCTTGACGTTGTATTTCAGTTTACGGTCGTTTGTTCCGTAGGCAAGATAGCCGCTGGCAAACCAGTAAGGACTGAGATTGGCCGTAGTCATGCCGCCGACGCGCATACGGAAACCTTCCAGGCTGTTACCGCTAATGGTCGTATTCATCGGGCCGAAGTCGAACTTGGTCGATTTCTTATCGTTGGCCGTAGGGATATAACCGGAGATAAGTATTTCCGCAGTCTTGATAATAACATTGAAAGCGGGTACTTTCCGTAGCTGCGCCAGCAGGTCGTCGAGCGCATTCTCTTTCTCTTTCAGGGGAACATGCCGGTTGTTGATCCAGAACGTATCGGACTGTTCGATGGTTACGGGCAACGTATGAAGCGGACCCAGCAGGTCGAAAACCGAATCGGCTTCTACCGGCGGCACGTCGAAGTTGTATTTGTCGTAGTTTCGGAGTTGATGGGCGTATAGCTGTTGCGCCCCCTTCACCAGATAGAAGTTTACATACGTATTCTCGTTCTTTACGACCCAGGTACTGTCGGGCATCCGTTCGAACTCCTGTTCAATGCGAAGCTTATCTACCCAGTTGAGGTTGATAGTGGCAGGTGTATTCAATAGGAACTTCTTCAAAGCATAGTTTCCGTCCAGTGTAATATACAGGCGTCCTGTGAAACCATAACTCTGGCTGTTGACTGGGACGAAAGCCAGGTCTATGCATTTGTCACCGCCTATATCCAACGTGTCCATAATATAATACTTATAGTAGCTGGTTGCCAGGGTCGACGACAACGGGCTGACGAAGCGGTTCAGCAGGATATTGATATTATTGTCGAAGATATTGATGCCCTTGAATATTTCTTCCAGATTGGAGGTGATGCCACCGCCGTCATCAAGCGTCTGGTCGACACCCTGCATGCGTTTGCCTTTGACGATTGTCTTTTCTGTCTTCGGTTGTTTCCGGTAATACTTGTCGGCAAGGGTTTCGCGTACGGAAAGGGTCAGAATAGGTTTCCCGTTGAACTCGGAGGTATCGAGATAGTTCCGGATGAATTTGAACTTCTTCATAAACTTGTTTTTCTCGAAGTCGGGGTTGAAGTCGTCCAGCGAGAGGGAGAGTTTTTCGTACACCTCCGTCTGGTATTCGTCTTTGGCTTCGATGCGGTTGTCGTTCTTATGTTCGATTACTTTACGTATCAGCTCGACTGCCGGATTATCTTTGCGGGTATATTTCTCTTTCTTGGGCTTGACTACGACTTCGGATATCTCGAAAGAGGTAGGGCGTATCTGAATGTCGAGCCCATCGTTTTTCTGTCCCGGTTTCAAATCGATTACCTTCGTGTCGTATCCCAGTGAGGCAAAAGCCAGTTTGTTATAACCCTGATTATTTTGCAGCGTGAATGCTCCGTTATCATCGGTCATTGCACCAATAGTAGAACCATCGAAATAGACGGAAACGAAAGCCTGAGGTTCGCCGGTAATCGAGTCTTTTACGATACCGGATGCAGAAGTAATACTTTGAGCATATAACACAGAAATACCGGTTACTGCCTGCAACAGAACCAACAGCCATATGAAACGAATTCTTTTTACCATGAAACTAACGTTAATCCTTCCCGGATAATGCAGTTGGCAAAGGTAGCCTTTTTCCCGTAGGAGCGCTGTAAGCCTTATTAATAATATTTAATCAAGGCGGCTGAAAATAAAGGGGGAATAGTTGGCAGAGTTAATTAATTCGTTAACTTTGCAAGTGTATTATTAAAATCTTAATTATGAAAAAGAAACGAGAGATTCTTTTGTATAAGAACTACTTTAAAGAGTTTTATGCACCTCTATCTACCAGGGTCAGAAACAAAATAAAGTATGTTTTAAAAGTGCTACAAGCAGAGGATAATATCCCTGTCAGGTTTTTTAAGCACATAGAGAGTGTGAAAGGTTTGTATGAGATACGAATAGAATATGAAAGTAATACATATCGTATTTTTTGTTGTCTGGATGAAGGACAGATTGTAGTCCTCTTTAATGGGTTCCAAAAGAAGTCACAGAAAACCCCGCCAAAGGAAATAGAATTGGCGACTAGAATTATGAAAGAATATTTTAAAGAAAAGAAAGGTGAGTGATTATGAAAGAAGAATATTTAAGTGAAGAGAAAAAACAGCAGATAATGCAGTGCCATACATTCGATGAATTATTGGATGTTGAATTAGGTAGAATCGGAACTCCCGAACGCGACCAGTTTGAAGAGGAAGCCGAAACTTTTATCCTTGCCGAACGCCTGAAAGAGGAACGTTTGAAAGCCGGTCTTACCCAGGAGCAACTGGCCGAGAAGATTGGAACAAAGAAAAGCTATATCTCCCGTTTGGAAAATGGTAAATGCGATGTGCAACTTTCCACCTTATATAAGATATTCCGTGGATTAGGAAAGCAGATAAGCGTAACAGTTCTGTAAATAAAATAACAAGGGCTTCGGTCAGACAACCGGAGCCCTTGTTATATCTATTAATAAGCATCCACCAAACTCTGACTCTTCAACTGCTTGTCGAACGTTGCTTTATCCAGTTTCGTGGTTACATGGATGGTAACCGGTTCGCCGGGGAGCAGGTCGAAATAGTTGTCGGAGAAGAAGTTGTCGATACCGTCGAGACTCAGGAAGACGGCGCGGGCGAATACGTCGCTTTCAACTGTTACGTCGTAGCCATCGCCGGCAGGAACAGAAGTCATCTGTATGTCGGCTTGTGGGAAGTCGATATCTTTGTAACGGGTGAAGAAGTAGTTGTTGGAGATTACTTCCGTCTCTTTGCCACTTTCGATGAAACGGGCATTTACTACGACTTCATTCGGTTGTTTGCCGTCCAATACACTTTCTACCGGAGCGGAGAACTGTATCTTACTGCTGTTTGCCGGCAGTGTGACGTTGCTTTTCTTTTCAAACAATACGTTGCCTTTTAAATCCATTACCCGGATATCCAGTTTGCCTTTCACGGCTTTCAGGCGGTCGGAGACGGCCCATACGTTCAGCATCCCGTCCTCGGCAATCGGAGAGAGGAGGATGTCGCGGAAAGCTTTCTTTGTGAAGTAATGTTGCGCTTTCCAACGGCCGTAATAATCGCGGCTCGACCAAGAGGCAACCGGCCAGCAATCGTTATATTGCCAGAACAGGGAGCCCATATTGTAAGGCATCATGCGGCGATGAGCTTCCATGGCCAGCCTCATCGCATCTCCCTGCAGGAGGATACTCCTGTAAAGCGTGCTGGGGAAGTCTTTCGGCTGGCGGTATTCTTCCAGCGTAATCTTTTCGATGCGCGAGTTAGCAATCTGGCCGCCACGCTGGTGCGCCATCATCACATTCGAGTAGATATCGTGGTCGCGCTCTTCCGGCGCATATTTCAGGACAGACTGGTATTCGGGGAACGATTGGAAACCGTATTCGGAGAAGAAGCGGGTACGAACCTTGTTGAAGTGGGCTACCGAATCGGCGCCCTGCCATACGCCCCAGTAATGGGCATCGCCGTTCGGGTTCCAGTTGGGCTTGCCGCTCTCGCACTTGGCATCCGGGTCGCCGCCGTAAGGAGAGGATGGCCAATAGAATATCTCCGGGTCATACTCTTTCACCACATCGGCCAGGATGCCGTTGAAGAGCTTCTTGGTATCGTTGCGCAACTGCTCAGTCGCGCCGTACTGGTCGAACTTCCGCATCCAGCCCCAATTGAACCAGGCAGTGTGTATTTCGTTGTTGCCGCACCAGATGGCAAGGCTCGGATGGTTGCGCAGGCGGATGACGTTGTCGATGGCTTCCTGGCGGATATTCTCTTCCAGTTCCGGTGTCAGCGGGTAAACACTGCATGCGAACATAAAGTCCTGCCATACCAGAATACCGTGCTTGTCGCAAAGGTCGTAGAACAGGTCTTCCTCATAAATACCGCCGCCCCAGACGCGGAGCATGTTCATGTTAGCATCGACTGCGTCCATGATTGTCTTTTCGTATTGCTCGGCAGTGACGCGTGGAAGGAAGTTGTCCTGTGGAATATAGTTGGCGCCCTTCATAAATACCGGTACGCCGTTCAGTTCGAAGTAAAAGGTATGCCCGTCCTTATCCGGCTTGTTGATGACGCGGATGCTGCGGAGCCCCAGGTTGGTTTTATGGGTATCGGCTACCTTATTATCCATGCTGATTGTTGCTGTAAACGGGTAGAGGTGTGCTTCGCCCAATCCATTCGACCACCAGAGTTTCGAGTTGTTTACCGTTAGGTTGGTTTCAATCAGGTTCGTGCCTTTCTTTACGGGTGCCGTCTTCGTCCAGGTTGTTTTGATGCCATCCGCCTTGATGTCGAGGGTTACTTCGCCGTCTTTGTCGGTAATGACCTGCACGGTGGTTTTAATGTCGGCGCGTTTAGCCGTCACACTGGTCTGGTCATAGAAGATGTTGTCGATGCGGGCATCATTCCAGCCGATCAGATAAACCGGACGCCAGATGCCGCTGGTAACAAGACGTGGCCCCCAGTCCCAGCCATAATGATAGCCGGCTTTGCGGGCAAAGATGCTGACCTTCTTGTCGAAGATACCGCCGTTTTCCGACTGGTCGTTGCCGGCTTCTACCGGAAACTTCAGCGCTTCGAACTTCGGTAGATCCACTTTGATCGGAGAGTGGAAGTAAATGCGCAGTTCGTTGCCGTCTTTCTTCAGCAGGCTTTTCACCGGAACAGTCCATTCTCGGAACATATTATTGGCTTTCAGGATGCAGGAGTCGTTCAGGTAAACGTCTGCATACGTGTCGAGCCCTTTGAAGTCGAGTTCGATATTCTCTTTGTCGAATACATCCGGAGCCACGTTGAGTGTCGTCCGGTACTCCCAATCTTCCTTGTCTACCCATTGGATGCTCCGTTCGTTGAGGCGGTAGAAAGGATCTTCAATGATCTTGTTGTCCATCAGGTCGGTTTGCACCACACCCGGTACCGTTGCAGGATACCAGTTGTTGCCGCGTACCTGTTTGAAAGTCCAGCCTTTGTCGATGTTTTGTTTAGCTACACCATCTGCCAATGCCGGAGAGGTCGTTACCAAAGCGGCCAGAGCGACGGCAGAGATTACAGTTTTGTAACGCATAGTTGTGTTTATTTTAGTGATGATATGTTCTGTGTGTTCACCGGATTCTTGCCTTCCGGCGTGTACAGCTGTTCGATGCGGTCGGCGTAGGTCTTTTCCACCTTTCCGCGTACGATCTTCATCGTGCTGTTTACCAAACCGTTTTGTTCGGTGAATGGTTCGGGCAGTACGGCAAAAGTCGTCGGTAGCCAACGCTCGGGGAACATGCCCGCCAATTCACCCCCTTTGCGGAAACGGTCGATCTGGCTTTGGATGATGTGTATGGCTTCCTCTTTTCCTTTATCCGAATGGAGATCGAGATGCAGGTGTGCCAGATGTTTCTTCAAACGCTCCTTGTTGGGTACGATCAATGCTACGGTGTAAGGGTTTTGATTGTTATACAACAGCAGTTGGTCGATCGAGGAAGAGTGCTCCACCAGCGCTTCTTCAATCCCTTCTGGGCTGTATTTCTCGCCGTCGCTGCCGATCAGCAAGCTCTTGAAGCGGCCTAACACGTAGAGAAGTCCGTCGTCGCCCATATAGCCCATGTCGCCGGTGTAGAGCCAGCCGTCTTTAACGGTTTCGGCGGTCGAGGTGGGGTTTTCCAGTAGCCGGCCATGACGTTTTCGCCACGCACTACGATTTCGCCTTTCTCGCCCTTCGGCAGTTCTTTTCCGTCGAGGTCGCATATTTTCAGGTCGAGGGGCTGCACCAACACGCCGCTGCTGCCGAACCGGTGGTGGCGAGGGCCGTTGGTCGAGATCACCGGAGTGGCTTCGCTCAGTCCATAGTCTTGGTACATTGGCAATCCGATGGCATAATAAAACTTCTGCAAGTCTTTATCCAGCAGCGCGCCGCCGCCGATAAAAAACTTCAACTCACCCCCGAAGTTCTCGCGTACTTTGGAGAAAATCAGACTGTCGAACAGACTTACGACCGGTTTCAGTAGACACCGCCAGCCGCGACCTTTGTCCTTGCCGCCATCGCCATTGTAGGTATAAGCCACGTTGAGTCCTGTGTGGAACAAACGGTTCACCAGATTGCCCTGCGCGCGGATACCCTGTTCGATATTCTTCTTGAAGTTCTTTGCCAGCGCCGGAACACTCAGTATCAAGTAGGGTTTAAACTCTTTGATGTTTATCGGGATATTCTTCAACGTCTCCATCCCTGTTTTCCCGACCTGTACGGTGGCAACCGAAGCCCCTTTGTGCATAAAGATATAGAAGCCGACTACGTGAGCAAAACAATGGTCGAGAGGAAGAATAACCAGCGTGCGCCAACTATCGTCGATGTCGACGCAGGAAAGCGCCTGTTCTACGTTAGCCGTATAATTGCGATGCGTCAGGATAACCTCTTTCGGGTCGGCTGTCGTTCCCGAAGCATAGGTGATTGTTGCGTAATCGTCGTTTGTCAGCGACTGACCGATTGTCAAGAACTCTTCCAGCGGATGTGTTTGCAGGTATTCTTCACCCATGGCAAGCACTTGGGAGAGTGGCAACTCTTTTTCCTGATATTCCGCCTGTTCGTCAAAGACGATGATCTTCTGAACCAGGGGAAGCTTGTCGATTATGGATCGTATCTTTTTCAGCTGATTGCCCGACACCATAATATATTTCACGTCGGCATGCAGCAGGCGAAACAGCAAATCGTTCGCCTCTTCCAGCTTGATAGAAAGCGGCACGTTGGTCGCTCCGGCATAAAACATCGCCAGCTCGCCGATGATCCAGGCGTTGCGCCCTTCGCTCAGCAGAGCCATGTTGTCGCCTTTCGTCACTCCGAGGGCAACCAGTCCGGCGCCCAGCGTGTAAACCTGTTCCTTAACCTCTGTATAGGTGGTAGGCTCGAACTTGTCTGTTGTCTTTTCCCATAAGAAGGGGTTGTCGGGGAATTGCTTCACCGCGTTTTCAAAGAAGTCTACCAAAGTCTTTTTCATGATGTCATTGTTTTCGTTTTCTCAATCTCTTGAACTAAAGAGCAAGCCACCTCTACCGTATCGATATTCTTGATCAAGATACTGCGTTTGCCATTTTGCTCCCGGAGGTTGCACTCGCGGGGATGTTTCTGAATAAATGCCAGCAACTTATCGAAAGCTTCGCTCTGATAATACGGGCTGTCGGGGTTTGCAATCAGGAAGATGCTCATCTGTCCCTTTTTCAAAACCAGTTTCTCCATGCCCAGCTTCTTGGCCATACGGCGCAGGCGGACAATGCGGATCAGTTCTTTTCCCTCTTTCGGGATCTTGCCGAAACGGTCTTTCAGACGTTCGGTGAAAGCGAGAATGTCGCGTTCCTCTTCCATATTATCCAGTTCGCGATAGAGGGAGATACGCTCCGAATCGTTGGGGATATAAGTAGGAGGAAACATCAGTTCCAGGTCGCTTTCGATATAGGTTTCGCGGACGTATTCGCTGCCTGTGTCGCGCTTGCCCTCGTCGGTGTCGGCGTAGAGGTCGGCAAACTCGTCGCTTTTCAGTTCGTCGACAGCCTCTTCTAGTATCTTCTGGTAGGTCTCGTAACCGAGGTCGGCGATGAAACCGCTCTGCTCGGCTCCCAGCATATTGCCGGCGCCGCGGATGTCGAGATCCTGCATGGCGATATGGATGCCGCTTCCCAGCTCGGAGAAGTTTTCGATGGCCTGCAAACGGCGGCGCGCCTCCTGTGTCAGCGAGGAGAGCGGCGGCGAGAGCAGGTAGCAGAAGGCCTTGCGATTGCTTCGTCCTACGCGGCCGCGCAACTGGTGTAGGTCGGACAGCCCGAACTGCTGTGCGTTATTAATAATGATGGTGTTTGTATTCGGCACGTCGATACCGCTTTCCACGATGCTGGTAGCAATCAACACATCATACTCGTAGTTGACGAAGTCGAGGATAATCTTTTCCAGCTTCTCCGGCTCCATCTGCCCATGGCCTACTGCCACGCGGGCATCGGGCACTTCGCAGCGCACCAGCGATTCTATCTCGTAGATATTCTGAATACGGTTGTTGATGAAGAACACCTGTCCGTTGCGGCTCATCTCGAAGTTGATCGCTTCGCGGATGATATCCGGGTTGAAACGCTCCACCTCGGTCTGCACCGGATAACGGTTGGGCGGCGGAGTGGTGATGCTGCTCAGGTCGCGGGCACCCATCAGCGAGAACTGCAAGGTGCGGGGGATAGGTGTTGCCGTCATTGTCAAGGTATCCACATTCACTTTCATCTGGCGGAGCTTCTCTTTTACCGATACGCCGAACTTCTGTTCTTCGTCGATGATAAGCAGTCCCAGGTCTTTGAACTTCACATCTTTGCTGACGATGCGGTGCGTACCGATCAATATATTAACTCTCCCGTCCGCCACATCTTTCAACGTCGCCTTGATCTGTGCCGTTGTCTGTGCGCGGCTGATATAATCGATTCGGCAGGGAAAATCTTTCAAACGCTCGGAGAAGGTTTGGAAATGCTGGAAGGCCAACACCGTAGTCGGCACCAGCACCGCCACCTGCTTATTGTCCGATACCGCTTTGAAGGCGGCGCGGATAGCCACTTCGGTTTTTCCGAACCCAACGTCGCCACAGATCAGGCGATCCATCGGGCGGGAACTTTCCATATCTTCTTTGACATCGGCCGTCGCTTTCATCTGGTCGGGTGTATCTTCGTAGATGAAGCTGGTTTCCAGTTCATGCTGCATAAAGCTGTCGGGCGAGTAGGGGAAACCCTGTTCCTGCTTGCGTTGCGAGTAGAGCAGGATCAGGTCGCGGGCAATATCTTTGACCTTTTTCTTGGTCTTCTCCTTCATCTTCTCCCAGGCGCCCGTTCCCAGCTTGTTCAGCTTGGGCGGCTCGCCACTGTCTTTCCCTTTGTATTTGGATAGCTTGTGCAGCGAGTGGATGCTGACGAAGATAATATCGTTGTTTTGGTAGATCAGCTTGATGGCTTCCTGTATCTTGCCGTTCACTTCGGTGCGTATCAGTCCGCCGAACTGTCCCACGCCATGGTCGATATGCACGATATAATCGCCCGTCGTGAACTGGTTCAGCTCTTTCAGCGACAGCGTGAGCTTTCCGCTCCGTGCCTTGTCGCTCTTCAGGTTGAACTTATGGAAACGGTCGAACAGCTGGTGGTCGGTGAAGAGGCAGATGCGCAATGTCTCGTCGGCAAACCCTTCGTGTATCGTCTTGTTGACCGAGGTAAAAGGAATGTCCTCGCCCCGGTCTTCGAAGATAGCGCGGATACGGACGGCCTGCTTCTCTACGTCGCTCAATATATATAATGTATAGCCTTTCTCGAGGTAATCCCGGAAAGAGCTGCTCACCATATCGAAATTCTTATGATAGATAGGCTGTGCCTGCGTGCTGAAAGTCAGCGTGGCATCCGCCATACCGGTAGGTCGCGTGTCAAAATGCATCCGGCGGAAATTGAGCGCCGTCCGCAGGAAATCGTCTCCTCTGACCAGCTTGGCGCGCATCGCTTCGGCATCGGCAAACGACTCTTCGTCGCCGACAACCGGCTCCTCGTTCCACAGGCTTTCGATCCGCTCCTTCGTCCAGGCAAGGTCTTTGGCGGCAAGGAGGGTTTGCGGGGGCAACGAGTCGAGTAGTTGCGTGTTGCCCCGGCTGCTTTTGTTCATCTCCGGCACGATATAGATGCTGTCCATCTTCTCTTTGGAAAGCTGCGTCTCGACGTCGAACGTACGAATCGTTTCCACCTCGCTTCCGAAGAAGTCGATACGGTAAGGAAACTCGTACGAGAAAGAGAAGACGTCGAGGATACTTCCGCGGATGGCATACTGCCCCGGTTCATACACATAATCGACCTGCTCGAAGCCGTATTCGTCCAGCACGTCCGATACGAACATATTGTCCAGCTTCTCGCCGACACTAATCTTTAACGTATTTTGTTTCAGGTCTTCGCGCGATATCACCTTCTCCGCCAGCGCATCGGGATAGGAGACAATGACGAACGGCGCCTCCGGATCCTGAAGCACGCTCAGCACCTCGGTTCGCAATATCTCGTTCGCCGGATCGATATGCCCGTACTTGATAGCCCGGCGATAAGCCGAGGGGAAAAAGTAAATATCGTTACTGCCGGTCAGCTGTATCAGGTCGTGATAGAAATAGCCGGCCTCTTCCTGGTCGTTAAGCACGCACACGTAGTTTCCCCTTCTTTTTAAAAAAAGAGAAGCGATTGTCATTGCCGCGCCCGATCCGTTCAGCCCTTTCAGAAATAGATTGTTTGACGTATTACCGTTCAATAGGGTATCAAGTGCTGTAATCTGCGGATGGGCGGCAAATATCTTGAGTAATTCTTGTACCTCCAATGGATTAATTAATTATGTAGGTGTAAAGATACTGAAAATGTCTCAATGATCAGCTTTATTGCAGAAACTTCTCAATATCTTCTGTCGGGATGGATAATTTCTCGGAGATTTCATCGATGGAGATGCCTGCCTGCGAAAGCATTCGAACCATTTCTTTCATGGCTTGCTTTTGCTGTTCGAGTTGTAGGTCTTTCCGTTCAAGTTGCTGCTCTTTCTGTTCAAGCTGCTGCACTTTCTGTTCAAGCTGCTGCACTTTCTGTTCAATTACTTGCTCCTTCTGTTCGATGACTTGCTCTTTTTGTTCGATCACCTGCTCTTTCTGTTCAATTTCTTTGTCTTTGAGCATGATAGTGGTGTCTCGGGCTTCGATTTCCGAGAGGATTTCGTCTTCTACTTCCATGGCACGACGCACATCAGGAGTCATGCCTGCACGAAGCAGACGGTCGACCAGCATTTTCTCATCCTTGCTGTGGAATTGGGTCTCGTCGATCTCCAGGTAATGGTCGTTATCCTTGTTGCGACGATCCTGGTCGAACAGGTTTAGCAGGCGTTCCAGACGGTTGCGCGTGCGCCCCTGCAAGTAAGGGATCTGGACGATGATACTGTCGTGTGTCAAGCTTTCGATGAACTTGTCTTTGCGGTCGATTTCATTGTCGTCGTAGTCGAGGTAACGGCGGCGTACGTAGATGACCGGCTCTTTCAAGTCGCCCAGGATGTGTCCTAATATGTAGATCGAGATGATCGGCAGTCCATAGTTGCTGTCGGCATCGCTTCTCATATTCTCTTTGTTGAGATATTGTGTGCCCAGGTATTGGCGGAAGCGAAGTGTTTCGGTAGCCAGCCAGGTTTTTTGCAATTCGATCAGGACGAGGTGTTCCGAGCCGTCGTTGTCGCGTATTTTGGCGGCAAAGTCCATACGGAAAAGGGAGATGCGCGTTTGCTGCATGGCGGTGTATTCCTGTTTGCGCATCTCGAGTTCAAGAATCTCTTTTTTCAATAGTGCCGAGAGTAGAATCTTGGCTACCCGTTCGTCTTCCATCAGATATTTGAAAACCACGTCGTAAATGGGATTGGCTATAAATGTCATGACTGTATGTATTAAATAATTACTACTTTCGCAAAGATAGTTCTTTTTGGGTATGCACCAAAGAATATCTGCTGTTATCTAATTTGGATTTTGCCGGTTTCCTGTCGGTGCCCGCTTACTGCTTTTACGATATAATTGCCGGTGTCCAGATGTGTCGTCAGTTTGGAATCCGACAGCCGGTCGAAGCGTTGCAGTAACCGGCCGGCGAAGTCGTAGATGGCAACGGATTGTAGGTTTTCGGTGGCGGCAACGATCAGTTGTCCTTGCCCGACGGTGTAGATGCGGATTGTTTCTGTTTCAATCTTTTCGTTGCCGGTGGGCGTACCTGCACGCAGGAAGTATCGGCCACAGGTATTGGCAGGAACCGGGAGGGTATAACCGTTGTGCAAGGCCGTTTCGGTTTTCTTTTCGGCATCGTAGAGCGTTGTGCCGGGGAACAGGTCGAGACCCTCGAAGGAGAGTGCAACCATTTCACTGCTGTTGCCGCTGCCGTAGATGCCGACCGGGATATCCCAAAGAACCGGAGTGCGGTTGATGCTGGCTGCCATCGTGCCGGCTACGGTGTAGATGGCAGGGATATTAGCCAGGTTTGAGTCGAGAAAGAGTTCGGCATCTTCGTTCGCTTTATATTCATCCGAGGCTGCCGGATCGTAGGCGATGGCGGCGCGGCTCCGGCGTCCGTCGGCTGTTGTTGCGGTAAGCATCAGGACAGTGGAGGAGACAGAAGAAACAAAAGAAACAGAAGAAGATTTCAATTCGGTATCGG
This sequence comes from Parabacteroides sp., assembly GCA_021204335.1. Taxonomy (GTDB): domain Bacteria; phylum Bacteroidota; class Bacteroidia; order Bacteroidales; family Tannerellaceae; genus Parabacteroides. Next base: position 15,855 of record JAJPZM010000005.1, read on the forward strand.
TGATTCCTAACTCTTGCATGTCGGCTTTGAAGATTATCGCATTAGTCGTATTATCAGCTACTTTTTCCACAAAGAACGATTGAAGTGGGGCGATTGTAGGGCTTTTCCCTTCTGTCGTTGTTTCTGTTGTTATCCAGTTGCTGGCATCATTTCCTCCAACGGCAACGTCTTGATTGTCTCCTGTCACCAGCCAGAACTTCTTTTGCAGGTTGGTATTTGCTTCAAAGAATTTCTGCGCATTCAGATGTGCCATGAAAGGATTACCGATCAAGTGGTAATTAGAACCCTCACTGGCAGTATTCTCTCCCAATGTGATTTCAATCGGGGAATTATCGGTGGTAAGTTCGTTGGATTTTAGCTTGCCGGCATTTGTTCTCTCGATAGATATCTCGATTCCGGATGTTATGCTGCCAGAGCTGTAATAACTGTACTTTGTATCTGCTTTCGGGAAACGGAATAAGGCGGAACCGCTTGCAGCCGTAGGCAGATTGGGCACTTTGACGGAGAAACCCTGTCCCGGTTCGTAAGGAACCGTTACATCGTTATACACTCCGCTCCAATTTCCGGCAATAGCAACTGTTCGGTTATCTTCATTGTTACTGCTTCCTATTGTTATCATATTGGCAGCTTTCTTCCAACCCCGTTGGTAGACGGATGGTTGGAAACGGCTGTAGTTTGTCGTGTTGAAGGTGATATTGGTAAAATATTCCGTTGTCTGGTTGCCTGTGTTTAGCGTGTATCAGTCGCCAGCCACTACCGATTGTAGCGGCGAGGCCAGGGTGCACCATTGGCTGCCATTCAGTTTGTAGTCTACCCAAGCCTTGTTGTATGTCAAGCTTTCGGCATACAGCATTTCGGCGGCAGGCTCGAAATGGATCTGGTTGACGGTATTGGTATAGTAGGTTTCGCAATCGAAAGCGACTGTGCCGGTAGAAGCGTCGTTTGTGGCGGTAGTAGTTTCCTTGACCATCAGGTCGTACTTGATATACGGGGGCGTCAGATACCTTGTTGGTTGACAAGTCCCAGATAGTGTGCGGCTCGTTGCTTTCAGCTTTCTTCTTCGGTGTGTATAGTTGTATTTGGCCGTTTTCGGGTAGTGTCACGTTGGTGAAACGCATCGGGACAAATCCGTAGGTTGATGACGAATAGTCATAATCTTTATCATACGTATCCTTGTCTATCGTTTTATACAATTCGTTGGCAGACGAGCGTTTCCAGTTTCTGTCGTTGTTCCAGTTGCTTTCGGCAGAGCCTGTCCATCGTAAGTATTCAGGGACGACTTTCAGATCGAAGACGAGGTTGCCACCGCAGTTGTTCGTTACGGGATCGGTGGTTGTCGTCTTCTCGATGAAGTTGGCTTGAAGGGTGTACCAGAAACCTTCGCGAAACTCGGCGGCTGGCTTATTTTCTGTTGTGGCCAATGTCTTATCGAAATAAAGGTTGAGATAGTTATCGCTTTTTCCGTCTTTCTTCGCATTGAATGATGCGATTGTAGCGACCGGCCAGTACGTATCGGTAAATCCTTCCGAACGAAGGGTAGGCAGAAGTTTCGGATCGTTTGAATCGATCAGGTAAACATATTGGTATGAGTCTGCGAAAGAGATCTCCTTATTCGAAGTATCAGTGTCTTCATCTGAGAATACGATATTTTTCAGCGGTACATTTAGGCAGGCGGCAGTGCTATTTATATTGTCGAGTTGTAGCCTCTTGCCGATGCGGACTACCGGACGGAACGACTTATCGGGGGAATCTCCTTCGTCGGGATAAGTTACATCATGGAAACCGACACAAGCTACCGGCGATTGTCCGTCGGCCTTCAAATTGATGGCAATCGGCTCGGCACAGATATTGGCTAACATTTCCCCCTCTTCCAGGCGTACGGATTGCGGGATGATACTGGCTACCAATGAAAACTCCTGCTTACCGGACAGACGGAAATCTAACTTAGGCTGGTTTAGTGCCAACTTCTTGTTGGTTACCAGCTGTTGCAACAAAGCCTTCTTTTGTTTGTCGGCTTCATTGTTTTCGGTTTTCCAATCTTTCAGTTCGACTGTATTCGGATAGAGGCTTCGGAGATCCTGTAAGGCTGTTCTTATGCTGATCTTTGATTCATTGTTTGTTGCTTCATAGGCGTCCTGCGTACCGAAGAACCAGTCGCAGCAGACTTCCCGGTCTATTGGTTTGGTGCCTTTACCGTCGAGGTCGGCTTGCAATTGGACGCGGAAGTCCAGTACCTCATCGGCGCAATAGGTGGCATCCGGTTTCAGCAGGTCACCGTTTATCCGGATTGTCCCTTGCGATTCTATCTGGAAAGTAGTTTGGATCGCACAGGGATCCTGATTATAAAAATCAGCAAAACGCTCCGCTTCAGGCATAGCTCCTTCCGGTATATTATCGGAATAAGGAGATTCCAGTACTAAATAATACGTATGAAAAGGGTTTAGCATGGCATAAACATCTGCTGCCAACGAGCGTTCGGCACCGTTGTTCTGGTCGTAAAAGAGATGTGTTTTAGCTGTATTCTCATCTCCTAAACTTTCCTGGATATTAATGACATTGTCATTATTGTCATATTTGGGATTGGATGTAAAATGAGTGGAGTATATCAGTTTCCCGTATGGGAGTAAGTCGCTTTTTTCAGGATCGGCATTCTCTGATTGCAGTGGGTAAGCAAACTTAACGACAGCGTCTGTAAAAGCTTGCTTCTTGTTAGCTTCGCTATCATTCTCTTTCCAGGCCTGATGGAATGTAGCGGAGTCGACGAAACAGAAACTGATGTGCGAATCATACTTGTCTTTATCGCTTGGAGCTGTTACCTGCTCTGTCTTTCCCATGCGGGATAGAAGCCGATCCCATTCCAGGCACATCTCTATCAGGGTACTATTATTGCCGCAGGTATATGTTTTCTGTTTCACCTCAGCTCGTGGGGGTACCATATAAATACGAATATCGTCCAGATACATATCGCCGCCGATAGTAGAGGCACTGTAATTATCTACCTGCAATGCGTATTCTTCAAAGTCTATATCATCGTTATTGATAAATGAGAAGTAGACTTGCATCCAATCATTCTTTAGGGAACCGTCTGTTACCCCTGGAATGTTTATTTTATACTTCTCAATTTCTTCTACGAAATAGGTTGTAGGGATCTGTCCTGTCTGATATCGGTAGATAGGAGTATAGATTTTTTTTGTTTGTTGTCTGGTCGGTTGTTACCCCCCATAATCGTAAACAACATGGCGGCATTATTAGAGTAGACTCCACTTCGTGCACATTTCACCCAGGCTGTTACAAACAATTCCGTACCTCGACATAGTTGCTTATCAAATTTCAGGCGCGCAATTCTTCCTGTACGATCGGAAGCGTCGATAAACATGTGGTAACGGCTTGGTTTATTGTCCTTATTGTATCTGGATGAAGTAGAGGTTACTAGAGGCCACTTATTTCCCCAACTTCCCTCTTTTACTTCCATGTATTGGTTAGTGATTGCGTAGTAGCCCCATTCAGGATATTGAGGGGTGCCTGACTTTTTCTTTATCTCGCTACTATAGAACGCGTAACTGCTTTCTTCATAAGGTAAAGGGCTTGTAGAATAATTCCCTGTACCTGGAAATTGAGTTGCATCGTCAAAATCAAGAGAAGTCAACAGTATATAGCTTTCATTGGTTTCCAGGGCTGTTGGAGTACGAAACTTAAAGGCTTCCCAAGGTGTGCCTTTAATACTTTGATCGTTCTTATCAAGATTGTTTACGATGGTCTCTGCCAACAGAGCCGTCGCTTTATTGAATGTCAGATCGAATTTGGCAATACGGTACGCAACACCAGCTACAGTTTTCGTAACCAAGATGGTTGAAGTAGGAGATGTACCGTCTTTTGTGTTATTAACGGACTGTAAACCATTCTTTTCTGTGTTTGGGTACTTAAACTGAATGATACGTGTATCGCCACTTATCTCCAGTTTGTTTACCTTGTCCCCTTTCTTATTTACTAAATAAATTCCGGCAGTGTTGGCATCGGTAGAGATTTGCGCAGTAAGCTCTATATTTTTGTCGTTTTTATAATCCTCTTTATTTTCGTCTTCCGTAACCGGAACTACGTAGCAGTTGGCATGATGTGCAAGAGCAACCAATTCGTCTGTTTTATTCGGTGTGCGGGTAAAAGGCATGCTTATTTTATAGTGTTCCAGGTAGCCATTTGTGTCTGTCTTGTCTTTTTGCGCTTTGAAGACAATACTGTGGTGATTATTGCTATCGTCAATGGATCTGATAACAAAAATGATGCGATACACTAAGGTGGGTTCGTAGGCACCATTATTGCTTAGGAAGTCTGTATAGTCACCACTACTTTGTTTTTTACCATAATCTAGATAACGGGATACATCACAGGCAACAAGATATTCTTTATTATCGGTTTGGATAGTATTATAGGTGCTTTCAAATTCAGTATCTGTAGGATAGGTGAATTCCATGTGGGTGAGCGGTGGGGTGCTAATCGGACTTCCTACATATCCATTCTTGAGGATGTTAACAGTCCCTTGGGTAATCATTGCTGTTGGTATTACCATTTTCAACAAAATATTTTTGATCATCAATGTAAAAATGCCCACCTGTTCGGTAATTATACCATCGTTGATAGCTCCCGATACTGTATTTGTAGTTACTACTAATAAGTATATCCGGCACGGCTAGCTCTATCGTTTGCCCTTTATGCATATAAATGGTATCGACAAATGCATGGGCATTTTGTATCTTTTCACTGTATGTTGACTGAAATCCATTCCAGCCGTTTGCATCGACCAGTCCTACTTCTCCGTCAGGAAGTTCCCATCCGGGTGCTTTATGTGTTATTTTCCAACTATTACGTTCTTTATTATAAGTAATATTTTGTCCCCATGCTTTCCCTGGCAAGAGAAACACTGACAACATTATATACATTATATATATGTATGCATTCTTATTCTTTTTCATGTTACATCTTCCTTCTTTTATAGTTCTATAATAATCGGTTCCGCTTGTCTGGATGGGGAAGAGGGAACCGCTTTGATTGTAGTTGTCAGATCATCATCGTTCAATGCTCTGACATCGATAGTCAGGTCGAAGCTGAGTGTTTTATTCGTCCCGTTGAGGGTAGCGTATAGCTTGATTGGGTATTTTCCTGTAATGGCAGGCACTTGTCCGGTAACGAGGTAAGAGGCTTCCGAGCCATTGGAGAAAGTAAGACCTGCTACCTCCGGTGTATGGCTCCATGTTATACCGTCTTCGATATACTCGCTTTTCGATTTTAGCTTGACTGTGATCGCGATGTTGCTCGCACCCTCGGGTAGTTCGATCTTGTAGCCGTTGCCGATGTCCGTTTTGACTGCAACCGTGCCGATGGCTGCCAGTTCGTATGTGCCTAATATCTCCAGTGAGTAATCGGTTACGTGGATAATCAATGGGATTATGTAGTTACGGGGTATCTCCCTGGTGAAGGTCGTTGTGCGGGGAGAACTCTCGTTTGCTATCTTTACGGAAACATTGAACCGACTTTTCGTTTCATGAAGGTAGAAAGGATCGATATTCTCTATATCGGTGGTCGACCAGTCATGCGGGCTGGTCGGGGTTGTCTTTATTACCGATAAGTCGACCTCGCCTTTTCCTTTACGGAACAGGTTGGTAGTTTGGGGCAACAGGCCTTCGATGGTGAGCGACTCGACGGCATCCGCCATGGTCGCTCTGTTGTCTTTTACACTGACGGTCAGTTGTGCAGCCATACGCACCATTATTATTGTGCAGGTCGTTTCGGCTTTTACGGTCGTTTCTTCTATCTTCCAGGTCGTGCAGGCAGACATGGGGAAACCATTTTCCGACGATATGGCGGGAAGGATATCGAAGGGCTGGTTGTTGGTGACCGCTTTCGGAACGGTCGTCCAGGTTGCACTCAGCCCCAGGTCGGCAAATTGTGTTGCCGGGCAATTGGCAAAGGTATAGACCGTTTTCGCGCCGGGCGACAGTTCGATGGGTGTCGTTGTCGCTCCTGCGCTGGGGGCGTCGGCTTGGGTGAAAGTAAAGTCGCTTTCATCGACATGCTTCTCGATATTTCCTTTGCTGTCTACTATGTAGATGTCGAGCGTGTTGATCCGGTCGTCGGGGTCGATGATGGCGGCGGTGCCGTCAGCTTTTGTTGTGCCCGCAGGCGTTTCAGCGGCGATGGAGATGCGGACGGGTACCGTCTTATTATCGGGCAGGGCGGGTGCATCGCCCGATTCGATGGAACAGCCGGCAAGGGTTGCCGCCAGCAGAAGGACTGCCGGTACCGCCCGTAACAGATTGAGTCGTTTATTATCCATTTAACTCTCCTTTCTTCCCAGGTTAACGTCGTCGAGCCGGATCGTCCAGTCGTTGACGATGATTTGTAGATAATGCGCCTTGCCGCCTGTCATATCGAGGTAGACCAGGACGGTGTATTCGTCTTGCCGGTCGAGATATTCCTGGGCGCTGATATTGTGCGACTCCATGCGGGTGAGCAGCAGGAAGCCGGTGAGGTCGACGTCGAGGAACGGGGTGGCTTCGCTTTTATGGGTGATGCGGAGCGAGGTAGGCGTACCTTCGAGCAGGCTCAGGGTGTTGAGTTCGTAGACGGCAGCGGTGTAGACCTGTTGTCCGTCGGCGTCGTTCACTCGGCCGGTTCCCCGGTAGTAGGGCTTCCACAGGATGGTGGTGTCGGCTAGCGATTCGTTCCGATAGTCGAGGTCGCTGTTGGCCGTTGTGGCCTCGACAGCGAAAGCGTCGGCATCGATGGGCGTCGTCCCGCTATTGGTATCGATCAGGACGAGACGTATCTTGTTGGTGTTCTTTACCAGTGGGAAAACGATGTCGTCCTCGCTGTCGGTTGGGATCGTCAGCGACATCTGTCCCTGGAAAAGCCCTGCCAGTTCGCGGCTGACGGTGGCATCGGGTTCCTTGTTGACGGCTATCTTCCAGTCGGCGAGTAGGTCGCCCGTTTGGGGCGTGTTCCAGGTGTAGTCCGTATCGTTCAGTCCACACCAGGCCATAAGCTGGTAGTTGCCGGGAGGCAGGTCGATCGGGATGCGGGCGGCCTCGGGTTGGGCGGGATCGAAGCTGAGCGACGAAAGGAATTTGCCGGCTTCGTCGTAAACGTAGAGTTCCGCATAGCAGTCTTTGGGCTGGCTCGCCATCTCGTGGTCGAAAGCGTCGGCATACTTCATATTATAGGTATAACAGAAATGCAGGTAATGACGGCAGGGGGGCAGGTCTTCGTGGATTGTGTCGCACGAATAGAGCCCTGCCTGCAAAAGCGCCAGCAGCGGCAATAGCCGGAATATCGTTGCGTTGAGTTTCATTATTGTCTTGTTTATAAGTAAATATCTGTTGGATCCTCTTTAGTCCATTTCTCGACGGAGACTTCGATCTTTATCTTGGGCGTTGTCGGCTCGGGGTTAGGATCCTTAGGAACATCGGGCTGATCCGGATCGACTGGTTTATCGGGTTCATCCGGGTTATTAGGAATGTCGGGTTGATCCGGCTCGTCGGGGTTAACCGGCTTATCTGGATCATCGGGTTCGTCCGGCGGTGTAGGCTTCGGATCGCGGTCGGGGAAAGGCACTTCACCGCCCAGGGCGTAGATATCGGAAATGCGCAGCCGGTAGATATTATTGCGTACGATGGCATATTCCATGATGCCCTGCGTCGCGTCGTTGCCGTCGTTGGAATGGCGCACGCGCCAGGTATAATAGCAGATGCCACCGGGGTATTCGTGGACGGGCATCTTCCAGGTGTTGCCGGCTGCGGCAGCTTCTTCACGGGAGGCATAGAGCTTGCCGTTGCAGACGTAAAAGGTTTGCCCTTCGCTGAATCCTTCGGGAGTATAGCGTGCCCGGAAGACGACGAGGGTCGTGTAGGCATTGGTCTGATACTCGCGACTTACGGTGTTTTCCATCGTGTAGCCCAGCCGCTGCCAATCGCCGGAGGGGATGCTCTCGGTCGTTACCTTATCCCAGTCGGCAGGCGTGTTCCCGAAAGAAGTATAATAATTATCGTAAAGCGTGGAAGCGTCGGTCGTCGTTTTGACGAAGCTCCAGGGATCGACCACGTAGTTTTGCTGTGGGCCACCCGTAAGGGGGAGTTCGTCGCCCAGGTATTCGACGGGTGCGGAGGGTAGGAGCTTGCCGTTGGCATCTGCATCGGCCACCCGTTTGAGGAAATAGCTTCCGGCTTTCATTTTATTCAGGATGATGCCGCCCAGGATGGAAACGCCAGCGGTTCCATAATCGGGGTCGGTGATCCGGTAATTGGTTTGTGTAGTGCGATAGTCGATGCGTGCCGCCAGCCGTTCCACTTCGATGGTTACTCCGGCAGGCTGCTCTTTCGGATTACCGCAAAGCGTGACGCGGTCGGAGGTATGCCCGTCGGAAGTCATAACGAAGCGTGAGCAGACGCCTTTTTCCTCTTGCCAGGTGGAAGTGATCAGGAAGTCGCGGATGCCTCCGAGCGTTTTGCCGCGCAGGGCGGAACGTATGTCGCCCGTATTGGTGGCAACCAGCAGGTTATATTCTCCTGCGGGCAGGTTAACGGCGATCAGTGTCGTGTCTTTCCCGTCCGCCTCGCGTTCGAAATACATGATCTTGTCGATCGGTGTCGTGGCAGGGGCATTGCTGCGTTCGTCTGCCCGGTAGAAAAGAAGCAGGAAGTTATCGATGCGATATTCGTCGTCGAGGGCTGTTTCGCTGCCGTCTCCCGGTTCTCCGCCGGTAGGATTTGAGCGTATTGCATTGATTGCCGGAGCGGGCGGGCAGCGAAGTGCCAGTCGCAGGTAGGACGGGGCGGTGACTTGTGAGCCGCCGTCATCGTCTCCCCCTATGCGGATTTCATTCGAGCAGGCGAAGAAAATGAGTAAAAAGACGATTACCGGATAAACCGGTTTGTTTCGGATCATT
>JAJPZM010000192.1 GCA_021204335.1 Parabacteroides sp.
ATATATACTTTTGCCATGAAGGTAAAAGCCTGTGGCTTTTTTTCTGTGAACCTTAAATTTTAATATATGGATGCATACGAAAATTATTCGAAGGAAGATTTGATCCGACGTATAAATGAGTTAGAAACTAATTTGGCGCATTGTCTGGAGAACAATCTTCAGGCAGAAAGTGTAGATAATTATCTGGCTGACCAGCGTAAAATAAATTTTTTGAATATATTAATGGATACAATTCTTTCAAATGTATTCGTTGCAATCTGTGTAAAAGATATTTTTGATGGTTTTAAGTATATCTATTTCAACCAGGCTGCTGAAAACTTTACAGGTATAGAAGCTTCTGAAGTGATTGGTAAAACAGACTTTGAACTTTTCGCTGATCCGCGAAGGGCGCATGAAATCCGTACGGAAGACTATTCTACCATTAAAAATGGCAGAACCAAGAAGTCGATGATTGAATACGAGAAACCAAACGGCGATATTCGTATTGTAAATTGTGTACGTTTATTAATTACCAATCCCGACCCCGGTGCTTCTCCTTTATTGTTAGTAATGTTATGGGATGTCACCGAACAACGGCAGAATGAACTGGATCTGATGAAAGCGCAGGAAACCGATAAGATGAAAAATGCTTTTATCGCCAACATGAGCCATGAAATCCGTACCCCCTTAAACGCAATCGTCGGTTTCTCGAGACTGATTACGGAGACGGATAATGACAGTGAGCAGCAGGAATATCTGACTATCATTGAGAACAACAGCGATTTGTTGCTCCAATTGATTAATGATATCCTGGACTTTGCCAAGATAGAATCCGGTACATTGAATTATAGTGTGTCGTGGATCGACCTGAAAGATATCTGCCATGAAGTATATGTGTCCCAATCGTTAAGAATGACTTCGGATATCGCTTTGTTATTCAATGGCGATATGTTGCCTTCCATAAGGTTGCAGACAGATGTGCAGCGTATCGAGCAGGTGTTGCTCAACCTTCTTTCGAATGCTATAAAATGCACGAACCAGGGTTTTGTTTCGTTGTCTTATGAGTTGGAAGGCGATTTTGTAAAGGTCTCGGTTACAGATACGGGAATTGGTATAGCTAAAGATAAACAGGAGGCTGTTTTCGAACGTTTTGTCAAGCTGGATGAATTCAGGCAGGGAACAGGCCTGGGGTTGTCTATATGTAAAATGATCATTGAAAAGCTGGGAGGACAAATTGGGGTTATATCGGAACTGGGGAAGGGCTCCACCTTCTGGTTTACTTTGCCTCTGAGCTGTCCGTTGGCTTTCCCGAGTGAAAAAAGGGATGATATCCTGTCGGATAATATACCGGATGTGTTGCCGGGGCAATATACCATATTGATAGCTGAAGATGTTTTGGAAAACTATCTGCTACTTCAAGCTGTATTGAAGCAGCAATACCGGTTGGTCTATGCCGAGAATGGCCGTCAGGCTGTCCAGATGTTCAAGGATTATAAACCGGACCTGGTCCTAATGGATATCAAGATGCCTATAATGGATGGGTTTGCCGCTACTTGTGAAATACGGAAATTATCTTCAGAAATTCCAGTGCTGGCTCTTTCGGCTTTTACCTTTGATGAAGAGAAAGAAAAGGCCAGATGTTGCAAATTCAATGAGTATCTGGTTAAACCGGTCGATATTCCTTTATTAAAATATAAGATTAAGTATTATCTAAATAAAAATAAGAAGAAATGAAACATGCATTTGTTTTTCTGGCAACAGGATTTGAAGAAATCGAAGCGTTGGGAACTGTGGATGTCTTGCGTAGAGGCGGCATCAGGGTTTCAACTATTTCCATTACTGGTGAGATAAAAGTAATGGGGGCTCATAATATCCCGGTAGTTGCAGATTATCTTTTTGAAGAGGCTGATTTTAGCGCCGCCGATGCTTTAATCCTTCCGGGTGGTATCCCGGGGAGTAATCATCTGAATACGTGTACCCGCCTGAAAGAATTAGTTTTGCAGAAGTCTAAAGAAGATGTTATTTTGGCGGCTATTTGTGCCGGTCCGATGGTTTTAGGCGGGTTAGGACTGTTGGAAGGGCGTAAAGCCACTTGTTTCCCCAATTTTGAACCGACCATGATTGGGTCTATTCCTACTGACAATGGGGTTGAAAAAGACGGTAATATCATAACATGCAAAGGACCCGGCTTTATGTTTGAATTTGGTCTGACCATACTGAAAACATTACGTGACGAAGAAATAGCGGAAGAAGTGAAAGCTGCTTTACTTGTGTAAATATTTTCTTACCTTTGGTGTCTCATTAATCACGCCTTTGGGATGAAAGAAGACACAAGGAAAGATAAAATAATGAAGGTGACCCTGCTTGGTTTGCTTGCCAACTTCCTGCTACTGATCTTTAAATTTGTAGCAGGATGGCTGGGGCACAGTAGCGCCATGATTGCTGATGCGGTACATTCATTATCCGATTTTATCACTGATATAATCGTATTACTTTTCATAAATATATCGTCCAAGCCAAAAGACAAGGGACACGATTACGGATATGGCAAATATGAGACACTGGCCACATCTATTATCGGGATCGTCTTGATGTGTGTCGGTTTCGGTCTGTTTTGGGAGAGTGCGGGCAAGATCATCGGATTCTATTTCAAAGGGGAAGTATTGGAGAGTCCGGGAAAGATTGCACTTATCGCTGCCCTGGTTTCTATCGTGGTAAAAGAATTGTTGTTCAGGATTACGCTTGCCGTTGGGAAACGGGAAAACAGCCAGGCGCTTATTGCCAATGCCTGGCATCACCGTTCGGATGCGTTCTCTTCTATCGGAACCGCTTTAGGTATTGGCGGTGCTATTTTATTGGGTGACAAATGGCATATATTGGATCCGCTGGCGGCAGTTATTGTCAGCATCTTTATTGTAAGAGTCGCATTAAAACTGGTGATACCGGCTATCAACGATTTGTTGGGACAGTCGCTTCCTGCCGAAACAGAAAATGAAATAATAGCGATTATAGAAGAATCGCCGGAAGTAAAGAATCCTCACAATCTTTGTACCCGTCGTATTGGAAATGATTATGCGATAGAAGTACATACCCGTATGGATGGAAATATAACCGTTTCACATGCTCACGAGATTACTCGTGATATAGAGAATAAATTGAGGGACAAATTTGGCCGGTCAACACATATTATGTTGCATGTCGAACCTGTAAAAACAGTAGAAAGTGAATAATCAAATACAATTGTATAGGGGAGAGGTGTTCTATTTCAAATCGTCTCCTTTAGAAAGCGGCGATTCGTATTGCTATTATCCGGAAGGTGCTTTGGTGGTGTCGGATGGTAAAGTGATGGAAGCCGGTTTCTACGATATGCTGAAAGATAAATATCCGTCAGCCTGCCTGGTCGACTATTCGGGAAAGTTATTAATGCCGGGGTTTATCGATTCGCATATCCATTACCCGCAGTCGGAGATGATAGGCATGTATGGCAAACAGCTGCTGGATTGGCTGAACGATTATACTTATCCGACCGAAAAGGCTTTCAGTTCCCGGGAATATGCGGAAAGAGTAGCCCATTTCTTTATAAATGAACTGCTTTGTAACGGAACGACCTCTTGCATGGCTTATGCAACCGTTCATAAGACATCGGTCGATGCCCTGTTTACCGTCGCTTCCGAATATAATATGCGCATGCTTACCGGAAAAGTTTTGATGAACCGTAATGCGCCCGATTATTTAACCGATACGGAAGAAAGCGGTGAAGCCGATACCCGTAGTCTGATAGAGAAGTGGCATAAACAGGGACGCAATTTATATGTGATAACTCCCCGTTTTTCAATCACTTCCACCCACGACCAACTGATCAGTGCAGCCCGTCTGCACGAAGAATATCCGGACACTTATATCCAGACACATCTTTCGGAAAACAGGAATGAGATAGAATCGACGCTCACCTTGTCTTCCGAATGTATGGATTATCTGGAGGTCTACGAACGTGCCGGGCTGGTAACGGATCGTTCCGTTTTCGGTCATTGCATTCATCTTTCCGATTCGGAATGCCATCGTCTGGTGGAAGCCGGAGCTGTGATGGCCCATTGTCCGACCTCTAATCTGTTTCTGGGAAGCGGTCTTTTCGATATGCAGCGGGCAAACCGGGTTAATATGCAAACAACGCTGGCAACAGATGTGGGAGGCGGTACGTCGTTTTCTTTGTTTCGCACAATGGATAAGTCGTATAAAATACAGCAGTTGAACGGCTATTCGATGTCTGTTTTCGAATCTTTATATAAATGTACGCAAGGTACGGCAAAAGCATTGCAATTGGATGATAAGATTGGAAACTTTAAAACCGGGCGTGAAGCCGATTTTATTGTGCTGGATTATGCAGCAACACCTTCCCAACAGGCACGCAAGGAATATCTGAAGCGTAACGGCAAATGGACGCTTGAAAACAAACTCTTTGGTCTCCAGACACTGGGCGACGACCGTAATATCGTAGCAACCTATCTGGCAGGCAATAAGGTATATACATCATGGGAAATTCTTCGATACGCTATCTTTTAACAGCATGGTTAATATGCTGTATTTTAACGGGGTGTGAGCGCAAGCAACAATATTATGTAAGTGCGGGAGCAAACCATACTTACTATAAGATCACTTATCAGTTTACGGAACCTATTGATGCAGAAATAGGAGAGGCATTCAGGTCTTACTATCATTCTATCAATCCGTTTGATTCATTATCAATAATATCAGCTGTCAATAATAATAAAAATATGACAGTTGATTCTATTTTCATAAATGCATTTCTTATTGCGGAAGATATATCTGAACAAACAGGCGGAGCCTTTGATATTACCTGCGCCCCGTTATTGAATCTTTGGGGATTCGGCTTTAGTAAGATGGATAGCGTCACTCCGCAGTTGGTGGATAGCCTGCGTGCTTTTGTCGGATATGACAAAGTTAGCTTGCAAGGGAATACGATTATAAAAAAGACCCTCGTGTGATGTTGAACTTCTCTGCATTGGGAGACGGTTATATTTGTGATATTATTGCTGATTTGCTGGAAAGCAAAGGTATAGAAAATTATTTGGTAGATATCGGGGGAGAAATGAGAATAAAAGGCGTTAATCCTTCCAATCAACCATGGACTATAGGTATTAACAGACCTGTAGATGACAAAACGCAACTGAATAATGAAATAGAATTGATCCTGAAATGTTCTGATCAAAAAGGAATAGCAACGTCCGGCGATTACAGGAACTTCTATATTAAGGAAGGCAAGAAGTACGCGCATACCATAGACCCTCATACCGGTTATCCTGCAGGGCAAGATATCTTGAGCGCAACGGTTATTGCAGACCAAGGGACTGTGGCAGATGCTTACGCTACGGCTTTTATGGTTCTGGGCAGACAAAAAAAGCAAAGGAACTCTACTCCCTGCATCCGGAGCTGGAGTATCTTTTTACCTATTCAGACAGTACGGGTGATTATCGGTGGGAATGTTCGGAAGGAATGAACAAGTATCTGGCAGACAAATGATAGGGATGTTATAATACTATATCAGCCAGGCAATTCTGTTTACCCAGCTGATACAAACGAACAATAAGGCAGTCGAAATTTAAGCTTTCCAGCGTTTCAATGTCGGGAAGTATTGCTTCATATTGGCAATTGCTTCTTCTTTGGTAACGGGCGTTTCGCTGTCTTTATTAAATTCTTCTACAAATTGGGCACAGTGCTCGATCATTTGATCCATGGTGCAATCCTGTGTAAATGCGCCGTCTTTATAGCAATAGCAGCAATACTCTTCGTTTTTACTTCCGTCGTGGTTCGTACCGAATTCTTCTTCTTTCATAAGCGGCATGCCGCAACTTTGACAAAATTTAGTTTCCATGATGATTCTTAATTAATAAGGGTAAAGATAGGTCTTTTCTCTGATTTTATAT
>JAJPZM010000261.1 GCA_021204335.1 Parabacteroides sp.
AAACATTCATATGATGTTCAATAAATCAACGGACATCATGCGGATAATCATTTCTTTTATTCAGTTCATCCCTATAAAAGCATGATGGGTTTCTGATGAGTTTTCAGAAAGAGGTAGGTCTAATTTCATTTAGAGGTAGGTCTAAATTGATTTACACGCACCTCTAAAATCATTTAGACCTACCTCTAAATATAAAAACATTGGATATTCTCCGGGAAAGTATGGTTTATTTTCCGGAAAAGGATTGTATTAAATTATTTCCACCGTTTCGATAACTACATTCTCCAGCGGGCGGTCTTGCCGGTTGGTCTTGACGTTCTGGATGGCGTCTACGATGTCGAGGTCTTCCAGCACTTCTCCGTAAACAGTATATTCGTTATCCAGGAAAGGGACGCCGCCTATTGTTTTATAGGCTTCCCATTGTTCCGCTGTCAGCTTGGCTTCGTCCTTGCGTTTTTCGGCTTCCATTTCCGTTTTGCCGATCAGGGTGTCGCGGATGATGGCCAGTTCGGCTTTGTCGCCACTCTGGTAAGCGGCCTTGATCTTGGCGCTGTTTTCTTTTTGCAGGCGGGCGAAGATAGACTGTTTGAGGCGGCTTTCTTTCTGTTTCTCCATCTGACTCAGCTCGGCATCGCTGTACACCTTGCCGGTTACGATATAGAATTGGGAAGCGGACGATGCCTTTTCCGGATTCACCTCATCGCCGGTACGGGCTGCGGAAAGGGCGCCTTTCTTATGGAAATATTTCGGGTAAACGAACTCGGCCGGGACAGTGTAGCCCAGGTCGCCGGCATCCAGTTGTTTGCTCATGGGAGCGTCTTTGGAAGTGACGTCGCCGCCCTGTATTATGAAATCCTTGATCACGCGGTGAAAGAGTAGGCCGTTGTAGGTGCCCTCTTTGGCTAGTTTGATAAAGTTATCGCGGTGCCCGGGCGTTTCGTTGTATAGTTTGAGCTTGATGTTTCCCTTATTGGTCTTCATCAAGACTTGTGTCTCTTTTGTTTGCGTTTCCATTCTTATTTCTTTTATTGATTATTTCTTGACAATCGTCATCGATTTGATCTTTATATTCTTTAACGGCCTGTCGTCCTCATTTGTTTCGACAAACTGTATTTTATCGACGGCTTTCATTCCGCTGACTACTTCACCAAAGATGGTGTATTTGTTATCCAGGTTCGGGGCGCCGCCTTCAAGCATATAGGCCTGGCGCTCCTCGGGGGTGAATGTTTTATTCTCGTTCTTTTCCATCTTATCCAGTTCCATTTCCGTATAGAATTTGCCGGTTACGATATAGAACTGGGTGGCAGATGAAGCCCGTTCCGGGTTTTCGTCGTCGCTGGTGCGGGCGGCACAGAGCATGCCGCGTTTGTGGAAGTATTTCGGGTAGACGATTTCGGCGGGAATGGTGTAGCCCGGATCGCCGTCGCCCAGGTGTTTCTCTATTGGGGCATCCTTCGATTCGATGTCGCCGCCTTGTATCATAAACTGTTTGATAACGCGGTGAAAGAGCAGGCCGTCGTAGCGGTTCTCTTTTACGTTTTTAATAAAATTATCCCGGTGAAGCGGGGTGTCATTAAATAACTTTACTTTGATCTTTCCCATATCGGTGTCGATCAGAACAAGGGTTTCAACGTCCTGCGCCTGCAAATGAACGGATGTAAACAATCCTGTTAAGAGCAGGCATATAGCAAACAGCTTTCTCATCTTCGTTTTATTTTGTTATTAAGACAACAAAAATAGCTACTTTTAGTCGTTAACGCAACCTTTTAACACAACCTTTTCAGGCAATGCTTGTTCCTTACTGGTAAAACGTCTAAACAAAACACATTTATGAAAGCATTTGTTAAAGGGGCAGTTCTTCTGCTCGGGTTAGGACTATTCTCTACCCATGCTCAGGCTCAGAAAGTGGTTATCCAGGATGAGGAGCCGAATTCCATTCTATTTATCTCCCGCGATAAGGCAGGTGATGAAATTATCCGGATACTGAACGAGACGCAGAATCCTCGTTTCCATGAACCGGGCATTCCCCGTTTCCTGCTGACCGACCGCAAAGGCCGTTTCGCTCTGAGTATCGGCGGATATGTGAAAGCGACTGTCGAGTACGACTTTGGCGGTATATCCAAGGACATTGATTTCTATCCCGCACTCATTCCCAACAAAGGTGCGTCGCATGTCAGAAACCAGTTCCAGATGGATGCAACGACCAGTACGATTTTTCTGAAACTGGTGGGACACACCAAGCATCTGGGCGACTTCGTAGTTTATACTGCGGGTAACTTTCGTGGCAATGGCAAAACTTTTGAGTTGAGAAACGCGTATGTTTCTTTACTGGGCTTTACGCTGGGTTACGATTACGGTTCGTTTATGGACCTTGCCGCTATTCTGCCGACAATCGACTTTGCCGGACCTAACGGGCTGGCTATTTATCATGCTACCCAGTTCCGTTATGAACGTGCTTTCGGGAAAGGATGGAAAGCCGGAGTAGGCGTGGAAATGCCTGTGGTCGATGGCATAACCAACGATCATCTGAGTATCGGTTCGCAGCGTATGCCTAACTTCCCGGCTTATCTTCAATATGGTTGGAACAAGAGCAGCCATGTACGTGCCGCCGCGATCGTCAGAAGTATGACCTATGATAACCTGGTGGCCGGTAAAGCCGAATCGGAAACAGGCTGGGGTGTCTTGTTGGCTTCTACTTTCAATGTGTGCAGCAAGGTGCAGTTTTATGGTCAGGGTGTCTATGGTAAAGGCATCAGCCAATATATGAACAACCTGAGTTGCCTGAATATGGATATCGTACCCGATCCGGACAAGGCGGGACGTATGCAGGTGCTCCCGATGATGGGATGGTATGCCGGGTTGCAGTATAATTTTTGTCCGAAAGTATTCGTTTCCAGTACTTACGGCCAGTCGCGCCTATACAGCGACAACGGTTATCCGGCCACACCGTCCGAGCAGTATCGCTACGGTCAGTATCTGGTAGCCAACCTATTCTGGAATGTCACCTCCGACTTACAGGTGGGTGCCGAGTACCTGAGAGGATGGCGTACGGACTTCAACGACGAAACGCGCCATGCGAACCGGCTGAATGTGGCGGTTCAGTACAGTTTCTGATCGATAAATAGTTATCATTATTAATAACAGCTTGAAACTCCGGTGATGTCGCCTCTGGCCGCGCCGGAGTTTTTAAAGTTTGATTCCCTCGATTACTTTTATGCCCTGTTCCGTATGCAAATGGAAAATATAGATACCCTGTGGAAAAGCACTCGTATCGATTGTTGCCTGCGGATGCGACAGTTGTTTTATGAGTTTTCCTTCGGCCGAGTAAATCGTCAATAAGCGGATACGGTCAGGATTCGTAAAATGAATATGTTCCTTAAATACGGTAGGAGACATAGTAATATCGTCACTATCCGGTGTTTCTATTCCTACGGTCGAATCGATCTCTACCGCGAGCGATTCGCTTTCTTCTTCGCCGTACACAGCGGATACTTTATAAAAAGATGAACCGGCAAATGCTTTTTTATCGGTATATTCGCAGGTAGAAGCGGGAAGAGAAGCGATGTGAGCTTCATTTCGGTAAACCTCATACCCTGTCACATCTGTAAAAGCCCGGATCGGCATATTTTCAAGCGGAACCTCTTCGGCTTTTACCGACCGAAAAGCAGGTGTCTCGACCGCTTTTTTCAAAGTTGGTGCATTGGAAAAAGCGGAAAAATTGCGTGTATCTGTAATTTCCCCTTTTTCGGAAGTAATCGTAGCGCAGACGACAAAATTGTAATTAAAGTTTTTGTCATCGTATTTCCAGTTCTTTCCGTCTTCGGAATAAACAAACCCTTTCCCGGCAACGAGCGGACCGTTATCGGCATAAGCCGGATGAACGGATGAATCATAGGATTTTGCATAAATAGCCACGATCAGATCCTTATAGGCGTCGATAACAAAAGGTGTTTTTAAAGGGTAGGTGATAAGGCGCATCTCTTCCGATTTGGCGATGTCTTGTGTATATTGTCGTTCACCTTGTTGAATCAACAAGGCATATGTTGCGGAAGGATCGGGCATAAAACTGACAGCTGTCAACATTCTACGATCTATTTCTTTCAGATCTTCCGGTTTCCACCGTTGACCGAAATAAAAAGGCTTTCCCTTTAATCCGATTTTATACAGGCTCATTTCATTGGCCCAAGTAATGATTTGTTTATCGACCGGCGTTTTCCAGCTTAGAGCAACTTGAGTGGAACTTAGGCGGTTAGCCTTCAAGTCTACAGGTGGTTGATATTGGTAAGTAGATGTTTTTTCGCCCGATTGCGATAGCCCGTTCAAAACAGTCGCTCCGGTCTGCAAAGAATCTAACCACAGATCCATCCGGTTATTGTTTTCTTCGCTAAACTTATCCCAATGGTAAAATAATTTTCCATACAAATTTGTTCCGTTCGGATAGTCGCAAGCGGAATTTCCACCGCTCAGTGTTCCGGTAATCAATTTATTTTGGTTGAATAGGGGTGAACCCGAGGATCCTCCTTCGGTTACCGAATGTCCGTTTGACGTTTCATCGAAAATAACCAGCCAGTGAGAATAAGGCAAACTTTGTTCCAATGATTCGGAATCTTGCCAAGTCGTCGATTGAGGCACTTGTTTTCCATAAGTCGAAATTTTCATGTAGTCGCCCGCGGGATGGTGAATGCCTACGCCCGAGGTTGCTTTTTGGTTGGTTCGGTCCCAACCGTTAAAAAAGACATCATACGAGGGAGGAATGGATTGGTTCAGCAATAACAAAAGACCGTCCGAACCTTGTGTGATAGGCGTGAAAGCGACTTTCGTGCAACCGACCATCGTTTTGTGAGTGTAGGCCGAAGACGAATTATCGCATCCGTTCTGTTCGTAGTGAAAATAGAAGACCCATTGTTGAAAATCCGACTCGCTGGCTGATTGATCGAGACTCAAGTTTACTGTGCAGTGAAAAGAGGATAGGATGTAAGGCTTTTGGTCTTGCGCGGTATTGTTAACCAACGATCCCGAGCAAAGAAAAGTGCTCTCTCCGATTTTTTCGATCATCCGACATACCCCTTTCTTCTGTAACTGCCAGGCTTCCCCTTCCTCACAATTTATATTCACCATGCAAGGTGCCGAAAGGGTGGTGCGTCCGTTACTTCGTAAATCTGAAGAGACAGACAGATGATTATATCCGTATCCTATTTGTTCGATCTCGATCAGCGGTGCTTTGCCCGATGGAGCCGGTACATATTCGAGAATCAGATCGTCTCCTGCGACAAATTCGGTAGCAAACAAGCCCCCAGACGGATTCGTTTGCGAGGTATAAGCTCCCAATACATGTGTTTTGTCGGCATTATAAATAAAGAGTCGAGCCCCTTCGGGAATATAAAAAGTCTTATAATAGAGCATTAAAGCAATGGCCCCCTGCGCCTGGATACGCAATTGCCAGACAGAACTACTATCGGGCAGTGTGATCCGTTCGGCCGATTCGGAAAGATTTATATCTATATCGATAAGAGTCGATATTCGTAAAAGTCCGTTTTGGGACGTTTGCCAGGCATCTACGTTCTTTAGATCTTCCACACTGAAATTTATCGGGATTCGGATCATCTTCGGTTCGCTTCGCAACGTTTCCGTATAGCTAAAGCTCGGAGGAAGACCGCCTTTGCTGATTTGCCCACATACTGGATAAACGGTGTTTACTAACAAACCGATTCCCATGGAAATAATAAGATTCCTGACAAAATTTCTTTGATTCATCGAGCTTATAATTTAATATATATGCTTTTGTATAACCAATAACCTGGTATCCCGTTTTTTTATGAATAGAGGTAAAGGCTTATAAATAAAAATGATTATCCGCATAATGTCCTATTATAAATTCTGGATTTGAAGTCG
>JAJPZM010000268.1 GCA_021204335.1 Parabacteroides sp.
GGTGAGTAATCAACTTAGAATATAAATATATATCAATATGAATAATAACTCTTTATCAAGGAAATTGTCTGTCTTTTGGGGTAGCTTTGTTTGCTTTCTCTCCTGCGGGCCACAGGTTTTTGCTGCTGATGGTGCCGGAAGCTCTTTGGATATTGTTGTTCTTGTTGCTGTTGCCGTTTTAGCTGTATTAGTTATTTTAGCTTGTCTCTTTCTGAGAAAAATGTATGTCAGTCTTGCGCAGCAGTCTAAGAATGTATTGAATAATGGCGAATTGTCGGCTGCGGGAAAAGAAGATGCGAAAGAGTGGGAAGTATCCCGGAAGGAATTGGATGAAAAAATAAAGGCGGCAGAAGATAAAGCATCAGAACTGGCGTCTAAAAATAATGATCTGGCCTCTATTAATGAAGATTTGGCGCAGAAGTTGGCCGCACAGGAAACTTCGATTGCGGCGTTGAATGCCGGCAAGAAGGAATTGGAGCAACTTTTGGTTGCCAAAATGAAGGAAAACGATTCCATTCAGCGCGAAGTCGCTGATAAACTGACGGAGGCGGAAAGCCGTTTGAAAGACGCTGAAAGTATTCACGATAACTTTTTTATTGAAACGATTCACGAAATGCGTACCCCTCTTTCCCTGGTGCTGGGTTCGCTGTCTTTGGTGGTGCAAAATAAAGATGAAAATCGCGATATGTCAACGCCTTTGCTTTCGGCATACCGTAATACGCTGGCCTTGCAGGACCTTGCAGACCAACTGATCGGAACGCGTCGAACAAACGACGTCGCCAATTACCTGCGCGTGGCACGTTACGACCTGGTTGATATTTCACGCCAGATATGCGACTTGTTCGTGGACTGGGTTGCCATGAATAACGTGGACTTCCAGCTCGATACGCAAACCGCTGTGTTATGGGTCTGGCTCGACCGTCGCAAAGTAGAGTACGCTTTACGTACATTATTATCGAATGCTTTTAAGAATACCTTTGTTTACGGTAAGGTTTCGCTGGATATATCTGTTGTCCGCAGAGCGGGCAAAGCCTACTGCGCTGTGTCTGTACACGACGAAGGGTTGGATGAAAACGAGAACACCCGCCGCGGCTTAAAGCAGATCAGCGATATGACGGAAGATATAGGTGGATTCTTCGAAAATGAAACGACTTCGGCGGGTACTGTCTATACCTTATTAATACCGCTGGGTAAACAACACCTGTTGGAGCGTCGTGTGGAATTTGTCGAACCTGAAGCCGACCTGGTCAAACTGAACGACCGCCAGAAAGAGGAGATATCCGAATTTATCCAGATCGTTCCCCAGAAGAAAGTAACCGGCAAGAAAATCCTGGTGATCGATGATAGCGACCAGATCCGTTGGTTCCTGAAGCATGTGTTTGCGAAAGAGTATGAAATACTCGAGGCACGCAATGGCGACGAAGGAGTGAAGATCGCTGTCGAAAAAATGCCGGACCTGGTTCTTTGTGATGTGATGATGCCGGTAAAAGACGGCTTTGAAACTTGTAAAGAATTAAAGAATGATCCGCATACTTCCCAGATTCCGGTCGTTATGTTGACGGCGAAGGTGGAGAGTGAAGATGTCATTACCGGTATAGAAGCGGGTGCGGACGATTATATCACGAAGCCGTTCGATGTCGAGATTTTGCGCAGTAAACTGAATAGCCTGGTAAAACGTCGCGAACAGTTGAAGCAATATTTCACCAATACGTTGGCTGGTACCGTTCCGCAGCAAACGGAAGATAGCGAAACGTCTATACCGAGCAATCCGTTTATGGACCAGGTCGTAAAGAATATCGAGATGCATCTCGATGATTCCATCTTTGAGGCAAAGGTGCTCGCAGACTCATTGAACATGAGTCTGCCGACATTGTATCGTAAAATCAAGCAGTTCTCCGATTGCAGCATTTTGGAACTGACGCGCACGATCCGCCTGAAGAAAGCTGCCGAGTTGATCCTGACTCAGCGCTACTCCGTTCAGGAAGTAGCCGAACTGGTCGGCTTCAACGATACTGCCACATTCCGCAAACGTTTCACAGAGCAATATGGTGTAACCCCTTCCCAATATGGGCAACCATAAATAAAATATTATTCAGTATAAAACCGGCACGCATCAGCATGCCGGTTTTTTATGCAGCAGAGGAATCTTTTCTTAAACAGTTGGCAAGTGGCAGCTTTGAATATAGAGTCATCTATAAATGCGGATGACATGGGATAGTGCGAATTTATTTAGATTTGAGCTATTGTAGAGTTATTGGTTATAGCGACGGTGTAGCCCTGTAAGGGCGTAACAAAATAGCCCAGGGTTTTAGCCCTGGGTATAAGTAAGTTAGATATATTCTTTAAGTCCTGTAAGGACGCAACAAGAAACTCGGTATATCTTGTAACGTCCTTACAGGACTTAAAGAAAAGAGGTTGAAACTTAAACCCCAGGTTGAAACCTGGGGCTAGTTTGTTACCAGGCTTACAGCCTTCAAGACAAGGATACTAATAGGTTCATTTCTGAAAAGAACTGAAACACTCAACTTTGTCAAGAAGTGAAGCTTTCTGCTCTGTAAAATATGGGCCAAATATAATCTACATAGAGTTTGCATATGTTTTATGGGGTAGTGGTAAAAGTATCATGCGTGGGTAATACTATCAATTGTTGGTATTTATATCAAACGGTGATATTTCTATCATTGGTGGTAAAACTATCAATACGTTGTATTCCTATCGTGCATGGTAATCCTATCAAACGGTGGTATTCCTGCCACCTTGGTAATCCTATCATAAAGATGGTAAACCTATCACCGAGAATCGCATATATGAAAAAAATAGCGTGCTCCCGAAAATATCGGAAGCACGCCAACTATAGCATATAAAAAATTGAGGGCAAATTATCCAACTATAACATACTGAACAACAACACCAAAATCAGCAACAATTAAATTTACAGCTAAATTTGAGCCATTTTTGTCAAAAACCAAATTTTGCTGTTTTCCGGCCTTTGCAGACAAGTTTTTGCCATTTTGGTCTTTTTCGGCAGAAAAAACTAATTGACCGTCTTTGTAAAGAGAAATAGTCAAATTAGAAGCCGGTAAAATCGGGCTGTCAGCAACTAAAACGCCTTTTTTGTTGAAAGAAGCCGGAATTGCATATTCGATTTCTTCGCCGGTTAATTCACCATTGGCATCAAAAGCTTCCTGTGATTTGCTGATACGATATTCGTATGTTGAGTTATCTTGTGCTAAACCTTCAGTTGATAAAGAAACAGAAGAAACCTTACGTTGGAGAGCCAATTCTGATCTGTCATTGGATTTTGTAGAAGAATGCTTGATTTCGACTTGTCCATAGAACAAATCACCGGTAGCAGTAGCAACACCGTTATTTTCTTTTACCTTAACCTGTAAGTTGCTGATGATATTCATCGGGCTCATAGTAGTGAATTCTTCATTTTCAGAAAGACCGCCCCAAGCGATTACAGTTATTTTATCATTACCCGGACATGCAATCTCGATAGTTTTGCGGTTCAGGATCTGGGATTTCTCAACAGCTATCTGTTTTACGAAGTAACCTTCTTCGTCGAAAACAAACAGTGTTACGTTTTTAACATCACCTTTAGTAGTCAAGTCTTCGCCACCAACGTTTAAAGTGCGTAAAACGACAGAAAACGGTGCTTCGACCTGTAATTCGTTATCCGATTCTTTAGAAGAATTGATTGTGTTTGTAGAAGAATTGCTCAGAACATTGTCAATGTCTGAATCGCCACCTAAACAGCTGGTGAAAGAAACTGCACTAAGAATTACTGCGAATGCTAATGCAAATACTGATGTTAAATTACCCTTTTTCATGACTTTAATTTTTTATATGCTTAATAAAACCCTATACTCTGTCTTCAAGATCCCTCGCCCCTCAACGAATGTCTTAATGACATTGCAAACATACGACAAGTTTTGATACGTTGTATGCATATCATGAATTATTTTGCGAAAAATGATACATTTAACCTTGCTTAACTAAAATAGGCTCCAAAACAGTGGTTTATCTATCAAAATAGTGGCTAAAAAAGTCATATTGAATGGTAAAAGTATCAAGAAATTTACGATAAAAGAAACAAACCTGATAATGTGGCTGATATTAATACCACCTGTCATGCCAGTCGCCCATGTATATTTATATTATTAATGTGATAGGAATAGCCTGGTTATGATAGGAATACATTTTCGGGTGTGATATAAATACCATTGCTGTTGTGATAGAGATGCCGTTGCTATATATTAATGTAAGAGTATATAGAAATATTTCCTATACCTATTTATCTTCTCCATTATGCAGGCAGGGGAAAACGTCCCGAATAGTTTTTTATTTAGAGGTAGGTGTAAATCGATTTAGAGGTACGTCTAAATGAAAATAGACGTACCTCTAAATAAATTTACACCTAGTTATGACAGAAGAAGCATCAGGATCTGCCAAAATGATATTTAGCCTTTCTCTGGTTAAGCTATATCGTCTTTCTAATGGCAACGCCGGTTTTTATTCGATTCTAAAAGAGATCCGATTTGTGAAAAAGAATGGAATATAAGGAGGGTATATGAATTAATGGAACTGTTTGTTTGTTTTTGTAAACGGACTGTCCTGTTAATCCATTTACGAGTGTTATTGTGATTATCCTTTTGTGTCGTCGGATATGAGTGCTCTGTGAAAAAAACGGCCTTTTGATAGCTAATTGGCATGTCTAGTAGCCTCCCAAAACGCAAATATGAATAGTTTTTAACATATTTCTCCGTTAAACCGAGCATCTACTTCCATTAAACCGGTGAAATTTTTCGTTAAACCAAACTTTAGCCGGCATGCATGTATGCTAAAAATCGGGGGAAAAAGGTTTGTTTGTTAATTATTGTAATGATTCATCTGCTGGTTGAACAGCCGTTTAAAAATGCTGTGTTAGTAAAAGTCTTCGTATGCCTTCTTTTTGTCATTTCAACAGTTTATATACTGTCTTTTTGATTGTATCAACTGGATTGAATGCTAAGAGGACGTAAACGGACATAAGTGAACATAAACTCCTTTATCCCACTTTATCCCACCTTATCCTACCGTATCCTTCCATAACCGGATTCCGCCCTGTCCGGCTGTCATACCTTTGTTGCGTAATCATTAACAAATAAAAATTTAAATGTTATGGCATTAAAGTATGTAACAAAGAAAACAGTTTTCGGGTTTGATAAAGCCAAGACTGTAAAGTATGTAGCCCGCCCTATACTGGCCGGTACAGTAAGTTATGCAAATCTTTGCGACCAGGTCACGAAGGTAGGAATGGCGCCTCGCGGCGTAGTAAAAATGGTGATCGACGGATTGATCGACGCGCTTATGATGAACCTGGTCAACCATCTTTCGGTGAAGCTGGGCGATATGGGTACGCTTCGCCCTTCTTTCCGCTGTAAGAGCCAGGATGAAGAAAAGAATGTAGATGCAAATGCATTGTACTGCCGTAAGATTATCTTTACTCCGGGCGACCCGTTCAAAGAGATGTTGCGCAAAGTAAGCATCCAGAAATTCGCAATCCCTGACACCGACGAAACCGGTTCGGGCAACACCCCCCCCGACGATGACGACGACCGTCCGGTGATCGAATAAACGGAAAATGAATTTTCAGGCACAGATTGCACAATGCGGTCTGTGCCTGTTGTTTTATACTCTCCAAAGCCTATAAATGATATGAACACCGCTCTTGTATGATAGAAATTGAAATATCAAATTCCATTGTGGAAGTTTCAATTTGCAATCTGGAAGATATACCTATATTATTTGATTTTTTTAGCTCCACCCCCTTACTCCCTAATCATTTACCTTTGCATCGTGATAATAAACAAAAAACTAAAGAACTAATAA
>JAJPZM010000040.1 GCA_021204335.1 Parabacteroides sp.
ACCGAAATAAACAATAGCTAAAGGGGCTATCCACTTTTTGGACAGTCCCTTTTTAAACTCCATATAAAAACCTTATGCTTCTGCTACAACTTCCTTAATAGAAACGAAAGAACGGTTTTCTTTTCCACGACGGAAAGTTACAACACCATCTTTCAGAGCATACAACGTATGATCTTTACCGATACCTACGTTTTCACCCGGATGATGAACTGTACCTCTCTGGCGAACCAGAATGTTACCAGCTTTTGCAACTTCACCACCAAAAAGCTTAACACCTAATCTCTTACTTTGTGATTCACGGCCGTTCTTAGAACTACCAACACCTTTTTTATGTGCCATTTCTTTTTTCTCCTTTAAACGTTAAGCAACAATTTCTTTTACACTCACTTCAGTGAACTGCTGACGGTGACCGTTCAGTTTACGGTATCCTTTTCTTCTCTTTTTGTGGAAGATCAGCACTTTATCACCTTTTACCAGCGGAGACAGTACTTCGCATACTACCTTTGCGCCATCTACTGTAGGAACCCCTACTTTAACTTCTCCATTGTTGTCAACCAACAACACCTTGTCAAACTCAACAACAGCACCGCTTTCTGCGTTCTGAATGTGGTGAACGAACAATTTCTTGCCTTCTTCAGCTTTGAACTGCTGTCCGTTAATTTCTACGATTACGTACATCTGTCTTTTTCTATTTAAACAGGTTATGTCCCGGGGGTGGATACTTCCGGCATCACTTGTTTACCCTCTGCAGAATTTCAGACCGCAAAATTACTGTTTTCGAATATATTATGCAAGAATAACCGGTATTTTTATTCAAAAATTCTTCAATTCCTGGTATAATTTCTGTACGGGCAACCCCATTACATTATAAAATGAGCCGTTAATGGCTTCCACTCCTACATATCCGATCCATTCCTGAATGCCATAACTGCCTGCTTTATCAAACGGGCGATATCTATCGACATAATAAATGATCTCGTCATCATCGAGAGGAGCAAAACTTACGGCTGAAGAAACAGCGAAAGCGACTGTTTTTTCTTTAGTAGTCAGACAGACACCTGTTACCACCTCGTGAACCTTATCCGACAAAGACCGAAGCATTTCAATCGCATCTTCGCGATCGACCGGCTTACCCAATATCTGAATTTTCTCACCGTAAGTAACAACGATGGTATCAGCCGTTATAAGTAATTCGTCATCGGTCATTCTTTTTAGGTAGGCAGCCGATTTTTCACGGGCAATATACATGGCTATTTCTTCCGAACTCAGATTATCCGGATATGATTCATCGATACCCGGAATTACTTCTACTTCGAATTTGATATCGAGTCCGGCGAGCAACTCTTTCCTGCGGGGAGAATTAGACCCCAACACAATACGGTATTTATTCAGGTTAGTCAACATAATTCTATCGTTATTACCATCCGAAAGCTTCTGCGCTCATCCAATGCCCCTGTGCTTTCATTGTTTGTTCTATCACATCGCGGGCAACACCTTCGCCCCCTCTACATAAAGAGATATATTTTGCAATCTGCTTGATTTCCGGAGCGGCATCCGCCGGGGCGACAGGCAAGCCAACCTGTTTCATTACATCATAATCGGGGATATCGTCTCCGGCATACATGACTTCTTCCGGCTTCAATCCGGTCTTTTGCAGGAAATCATTGAAATCGTGAATCTTTACGGCACTGCGCATATAGATATGTTCGATACCCAGCCGGGAGAATCGAATTTGTACGGCTTCCGTATAGCCACCGGTAATGATCCCCACGTGATAGCCTTTCTTTACAGCCAGCTGCAAGGCATATCCGTCTTTAATATTGACGGTTCGCATCGGATCACCGTTGGGATGGAGCGAAACCACGTCGCACGACAGCACCCCGTCCACATCGAACACAAATGCTTTTATCTTTGTCAGGTCATAATTGATACTACTCATCTTGAGACTCCTTATGTATGCTCCAGCTCAAAAGCTGATAGATCGCTTTCATATCAGGATCGTCGAGCATAGCCAGATGTTTATTGATTACATTTTTATCGTAACGGATGGCCGGGCCTGTCTGAGCGGCTGCCGGCGACATCGTATGTATTTTAGCTACCGTTTCGTCGATCAGCGGCAAAAGGACCTCTGCCGGAATTTCCTCTTTTTCCAGTAATTTATAAGCTAATGTATAGATATGATTGGTAAAATTGCAGGCAAACACCGCCGCCAGATGCAAATGCCGCCGCTTTTCGGATGACAGGAAACGGACATTTTCGGAAAGAGCCGTTGCTATATTTTTAAAATAAGCGCCCTCTTTATCCGTATTCGCTTCAAGAAAAAGTGGGATTACGTCAAAATTAACTTCCCGCCCCTTACTGAACGTCTGCAAAGGATAAAGCACCCCGTAACGACTTGCATGCCCTTCAAAAACAGTCATCGGCATACTGCCTGCCGTATGAATCCATAATCCGTTGTTGGGCTTTACTCCTGCAATAACCTCTTCCAAAACGGTACCTTTTAGGGAAAAGACATACAAATCGGCATCCGGCTGCAAAACAGACAAATCCGTCGTCCACGGACAGCCCAGCCGTCCTGCCAGTTGCCCGGCACTCTCCGCCGTATGGCTGTACACCTGCCCTATCTGCATGCCCACCCGCTGCATAGCGAGCGACAGACGCGTGGCCAGATTTCCTGCTCCTACAAATACAATTTTCATACTTCTTTATTTTCTTCCGGCAATTTGAATGTGCCCAGATGAATTTTCTCCCACTGCAAATGATCCTCGTCGAACGGCTTACGCTCCTGATCTTTATAACCAAATCCGATAATGGAAAGCACTTCTAGCTGATACGGAATATCCAACAGGTTACGGACATATACATTCGCATCCATATCGTCTTCCGTTTGCCGGTTACGGATCTAGCACCAGCAACTGCCCAGCCCCAGGTCTTCTGCCTGCAACTGCATATAGATAGACGCGATAGACGAATCTTCCACCCAGACATCACTTTCCAGCACATTTGCCATCACGACTACCACCATCGCGCAACTTTCCAGAAAAGAAGCGCCAGCCGGCTTGCAGCCTGCCAGTTTCGCCAACATCTCCTTATCTTCAACCACGATAAATTGCCAGGGATTTTTACGTTTAGAGGCCGGAGCCATCAAGGCCGCTTTTAGGATCAATTCGACTTGTTCAGGCGAAAGCAGCTGGTCGGTAAACTTACGGGTACTTCTTCTATTTTTGATAAGTGTTGCAAAACTCTCCATTTTTATTTTATTTTGTGACGATTAATAAAACGATCGCAACCTGTCAGGCAATGTTGTCGATGGGACAAAGATAAAGATTTTTTAGTTGCTGAATATACGCTTCCTTCATTTTTCGCGTTAGTAAAGCTATAACATTATTAATTATGAAGATTCGTGCGATAGCTGCACTGCTATTTATATTAGTTTCAATCAGCGCTTTTGGACAAAAGCATGTTAAAATAACGGGATATGTTCGCGATGCCGATGGCAGCCCGCTCGAACTGGTACTTGTTCAGATAAAGAATACACTAAACGGGGCAATGACCAATGAAAAGGGGTATTATTCGGTTACCACTTCTCCGGGCGATTCCGTTTCAGTTATATTTTCATGCCTTGGCTATAACAAAGCTGAACGCATCCTTCCGAGCCTGCAACAGGACATGCGCCTGAATGTGCAGATGAACTACACGAGCGTCGAACTCGGCGAAGTAACGGCTACCGCTATCCGCAAACAAACCTCGACACTCGAAACGCTCAATGCCGATCGTGTCAAGCTTCTTCCCGACCCTGCAGGGGGAAGTATCGAAAGCCTGGTAGTTACTTTTGCCGGTGTTTCATCCAACAATGAATTGAGTTCCCAGTATTCGGTTCGTGGCGGAAGCTACGACGAAAACATCGTGTATGTAAACGGGTTGGAAGTATTCCGCCCCTTGCTGATCCGTTCGGGACAACAGGAAGGGCTGAGCTTTATCAATCCCGACTTGACCGAATCAGTAAACTTTGCAGCCGGGGGATTTGAAGCGAGATACGGCGACAAAATGAGTTCCGTCCTCGACATTACTTATAAGAAACCGAAACTGTTCGAAGGCTCCGCATCCGCCAGCCTACTGGGAGCGAATGCATACGTAGGCAGCTCGGTCGGCAAGTTCACGCAGATAACAGGTATCCGCTATAAAACAGGACGTTCGTTGCTTAAAACGATGGATACGGATGCGGAATATCAACCGGATTTCGTAGACTTACAGTCGTACATGACCTACCAGTTGGCTCCCAAATGGGAAGTAAACTTCCTAGGAAACTTAGCATCGAACACCTTTAAATTCACACCTCACATGCGTGAAACCACCTTCGGAACAGTCGAGAACGCACAACGATTCGAAGTATTTTTCCCAAACAGCCGCGAACGGGATAAATTTCAAACCCTGTTCGGTGCACTGACCTTGAAACACAATCCAAACGAAAAGACGGAACTGGGATTGCAGGCTTCAGCTTTCAACAGTAAAGAAATAGAAACTTACGACATCACCTGTGAATACTGGTTAAGTGATGCCACAGAAGAAAAGGATCAGGCAGAAACTCCTCTTGAAATTGCCCGTTACCACGAACATGCCCGCAACCGCCTGAGCTCGACCATCATGAACGTCGGCCACTACGGCAGCACCCGGTTGAAGAACAACACCTTGAAATGGGGAGTCACCGTACAGATGGAACAGATAAAAGACCGCATCAGCGAATGGGAGAAACGCGACTCCGCCGGCTACTCGCTGCCTCAAACCGGAATCGGGGTTAATGTAATTTCGAACCTCTACTCAGATAACGACCTGTCGAGCACACGTTTGTCGGCTTATGTACAGGATGTATTTAAGTTTCGCACCAAACAGGGGTTGTTCAACCTAACAGGCGGTATCCGCGGAAGTTACTGGAGCTACAATAAAGAATTTATTTTCAGCCCACGTGTGTCGTTGGGGTTCATTCCGAATTTCGACCAGAACCTGACATTCCGTGCCGCTACCGGTCTTTATTACCAGTCGCCATTCTACAAAGAACTGCGTGTTACCGTGCAAGATGATTCCGGAAACGACATTATTCAGTTAAATAAGGATATCAAATCGCAACGCTCCATCCATTTTATTCTGGGCGGTGATTATACATTCCGGGCATCCGACCGTAATTTCAAAGTAAGCGCCGACCTGTACTACAAAAAGCTGGACGACCTGATTCCTTACACGGTCGACAACGTAAAGATACGCTACTACGGCGAAAACTGCGCCAAAGGCCATGCCATGGGAATCGATGTTAAATTCTTCGGCGAGTTTGTACCCGGTACGGATTCATGGATCAGCTTCTCACTGATGAAGGCCGAACAGACCATCCGCGATATGGTCACCGTTCCGATGCCCAACAGCCAGGGATACAATGTCTCACTGCTCTTCCAGGATTATTTCCCCGGCTACAAGCGCGTGAAACTGAACCTGAAAGGCGTTCTTTCGGGCGGGCTTCCCGTTGTAGCTCCCCGTACAAAATACGAAGATATGAAAGGTACTTTCCGAACCCCGGCATACAAACGCGTTGACTTAGGTTTTTCTTACCAACTGGCAGGCGGCACTGATGCCATCATGGACAGAGGAGTATTTCGTCATCTGAAAAACATTTGGTTGGAATTGGATATCTTTAACTTGTTTGATATAAAAAATGTCAGTTCATACTACTGGATCACCAATATAGACAACCAGCAATATGCAGTTCCAAACTATCTGACAGGCCGTCAACTCAATGCCCGCCTGATAGTCGATTTCTAAAGTTAATGCTTTTCAAGCTTTTTTCATCATTGATC
>JAJPZM010000072.1 GCA_021204335.1 Parabacteroides sp.
CATGCGGATAATCATATTAGGTTATCATAAAAATTGGGGTATATAAATTATTAATAATTTGTAGAAAAGAAAAATGGATAGTTGTTGGTTTGGTAAGTATTTGTATATTTGTAACATAAATACAGTAGGCATGGGAAATTTGAGAAAATACATAAAAGACGGTAAAGCTTCGAAAGAAAATATAGTCAATGTGGATGATATAGCAGGAAATCTTTCTAATGAGGAGAAGAAAAAGTTATTATCAGGCGATGGCTTTGTGAAAGTTCCAACAGAAGAATTGAAACGTCTTCGTATTGATGTCTATCCCTATCTGATGTAGAATAATGGAAATAATTCATTACCCTTATCGGTATGTGCAAAAAGTTAACAATGAAAACGCCACAAATACTTTTTTGCGATATAAATTACTCTATACATTTAGATCTCCTAAATCTCACCAATGGTATTGGGTGTGGGTGGAAGTTTGCCAGCATGATTTTTATGCGGTGAAATTTCATCTCAAATCTCATAGGGATAGTCCTGATAAGTATAGTTTGATGACGGGATTGAATGAAGCCAGGCCTGTTGTAAATACATGCATTGCTATAATGCAGGAGATTGGAAATATTAATCCTCATGCTTCATTTGGATTTATTGGCGCAAATATACTAAACGAACCGGTTGTAAACACGAAGCGTTTTAGAGTATATAAACGTTTCATGGCAACCTACTTTACGGAAGAATCTTTTGAGCATTATTTTAATATAAAGAAAAGTGCATATTTATTGATTCGTAAAGCTGAATTAGATGCTTATCCTGGATTATTGGAGGAATTAGATCTGAGATTTACCGAATTATATCCTTACTTTGAATAATGAGACTCTGCCTTATTAATGACAACGACACTAACAGGCTCACTTCTGTCAAATACTGAACTATTCTTATTCTATAATTTATATTGTAATACTTCCGGTAACAGCCTGTTCGGTTTCGCTAAAAAGTTCGGCAAAGGGTTTTGACTTTACGGGAACAGGGTCGTGAATGATGAGTTCGATGCGGTTGCCGAGCCCGACAGGGAAGAAGCCCCATTTCGTCATCTTCCAGGAATTGTTGATGGTGACCGGTACCATGTAGGCCGATGGAGCATACTTGCAAAGTATTTTCAGCCCGTTTTCGGCAAAGGGGCGGGGTTTGCCCGTTTTGCTTCGTGTTCCCTCCGGGAAAATTACTGCCGAACGTTTGTTTGTTTCGATATATTCAGCCATGATACGAATGGTCGATAATGCCTGTTTCGGGTCTTTCCGGTCGATAAGCACCGAACCGCCATGGTTGAGGTTGTATGAGATGCTGGGGATGCCTTTGCCCAGTTCGATTTTGCTGATAAATTTGGGGTGTATCTTGCGCATGAACCAGCAGATGGTACTGATATCGTACAGGCTCTGATGGTTCGAGGCGATGATCAGAGGGGTCTCAACCGGTAGTTTTTCGAGTCCGCTTACCTTATATCTTGTACCCAATAGGCGGGTGTTAGCCACTAAGAAAAAGTTCAGAATATCTACGCTCTTTTTGTGGGCCTTATAACCAAACAGGTTGAAGCATATCCATTGTATAACTTGAAAGATAACCAGTATAATTCCAAAGAACAAGTAATAGATGGCTGAAAGCGGGTACGAAATAATCTTTTCCATTTTTATCATTCGAATGTGTTAAACATAAAGCGGCAAGTTGCCGCGTTAATGAGACAACAAATGTATAAAAAATTACGGATAATTGTTATAATATTTGTTTGTACGCCAGCGTTTCGCGTTTCGCCTTTTCGCCCGTTCGCTGGGCATGAATACTTGTTTCAGCATGTCGTCGAATGATCTGCCGGACGGGCGTACCCCTTCGGCTCTGACACTTTCAGGAATGTAGAATGAGCCGAGCATTTTAAATTGTAACGGTTTGCCGGGACCGTACAGCCGAAAGACGGATGGCGGAAGGTCTTTGAGTGTCACTTTGCGGTGGGGGTTGTCTTGTTCGGTATTTTTGGAGCGGATGTATTCTGAAAAGTCTTTTGTTATGGATGTGGCGGGAGCAGCTCCGGGAGCCATTTGCATGTTTGAAGCCGGTTTATCTGTGTTGATCAGCGTCCCCGATTCGATAGCTTTCAGCGCTTCGGGGTTCAATTCGATCTTTTCTTTACCGGAGATGACTTTTTGAAGCCACACCGAATCTTTTTTCTGTCCATTGCGCGTACACATATTCCGTACCGTTCAAACAGATTAATATCCATATAATTATTTGTCTACTCATCTAACAAGTTCAACTTCCCGTACATACTTATATATATAAACGTACGGGAAGTGAAATACTGCATCGTATTTTGATTTATTTTGTTTCGATGACCTCTTTTATCTTTGCTTTCATTGTATCACCGCGCAGGTCGCGGGCAACGATTGTGCCGTCGGGGCCGAAAAGAATGATATGGGGAATACCGTTGATACCATATAATTTGGTCGGTTTATCACTGGCGTTTAGTATCTGCGGCCAGGTGATTTTGAGTTGATCGATTGCTTTCTTCGTGTCATTGGGACTGTCCCATACGGCAACGCCTAACACTTCCAGTCCTTTATCCTTATATTGATTATAGAGTTCAGCTATAACAGGAGTTTCTTCACGGCAAGGACCGCACCAGCTTGCCCAGAAATCAACCAGCGTATATTTGCCTTTGCCTACGAAATCAGATAAGGATACTTTGCTTCCGTCCTCTGTGTCGATGGTGAAGTCGACGAACGGTTTACCTTCGGCTGTTTGCTCCATGGCGTCGAAGCGTTGCATCAATTCTTGCATATTCGGTGCGTTGCGGACTACTTGACTCAATTGGGGCAGTTTTGCTTTTATCTCGTTCGGGGTGAGGTAATCGTCCATATAATTCAAGGCGATAGCGCCGATCGGGTTATTCAGATTGTTGGTGAAGAAACCTTCGAGCATAGCCAGATAAGCCGGTTTCCATTCTTTCTGGAAATAGTTTTTCTGCAATTCTATGCGTTCGGCTTTATCTTCTGTCTGCTTCATAAACTCCTGGTGTTTGGCATCAATCTGCTCCGACAAGCTGTCCTGTGCGGCAAAGAAACGAGCAAGTTCTTCGTTGAGAGGGCTTCCCGACGGGGTTATAGGTTTACTCAGGTCGAGATTGATCGTGCCGTTCTCGAGAATGAAATTGACATAATATCCATGGTTGGCATCGATACGGCAGTATGCAGCTGTATCCATTTTTCCGGTAAAGGTAAATGAGTTTCCTGTAACAACAGTGCTATCTATATTGATATTATTATTGTCGCGATTGTAGATGTAGATCATCTGTCCGTCCAGCGAGTTATCCGGGATCGTACCGTTAATAGTATAACTCGTAGCAGGCTTTTCCGTACAAGCTGTAAAAGCCAGCAGTCCGGTTAGCAAAGTGAGTAAAAAGTTTGTTTTCATTATGTTTGATTATTATAAATAGAGACTCCGATTGAATGAATGTACGAAAGTATGAAAGATTTTTTATATCTGGCATAATTTTGCTGACAGATTAAATATTAATTCTTTTGGGGTTATGTCAGTTCTGTATTGTTCCATTTTACTCCGCTTTTATTATTTCTGCCGGATTGATACGGGCTGTTCGCTGTATTTTGATTAAAACAATGAAGCCTGTAAATAGTGTTATGGTCAGGAAGATGCTGAGCCAGAATAACGGATTGTTGTAGTTAAAGCGGACAACCCAGTTCTTGAGCATCGAATCAGTTATAGTCCACATAAGCGGGAAAACCAAAAGCGTGGCGACCAACAGTAGCGCCATATACAATCGGGTGAATAAATATAATATGTTTTTCAATGAAGCCCCGTTAATGATACGGATAGCCACTTCTTTCCGGCGGCGTTCGATGTCTTGCGAAATTGCGGCATAAATACCCAATAGTGTTATTATCAAGCAGACGATTGCGAAAAATGAAAACACATCACGTAACATACGTTCGGTAGTCTGTATATGCTGGCATTCATCTTTTAGTGAATATATTTCCGGTTGAATACTTTCCGGGAGAAACTCCTTAATGGTTTGTTCTAGATAGGCTTTCCCCTCTTTGTCTTTCCCTTCCCGGATACGGACATAACAATTCCCTTGTTCCTGTAACAGCACTATTGCTAAAGATGCAAAATCTTCAGAGCCATCGACGAAACGGGCCAGGGGACTGGTTACTCCGTTGATTCTATATCCTTTGGAATCATTATTTATCCGGACGGATTGGATAGACTGATTTACGGAATTTTTCTGGATAACCTTCATAAATGTATCGTTGACCAGCAGGCTTTGTTCGTCCAGTTTCAGGGAACCGGAAAGAGCTTGGAGGTGAAGAAAAGAACCTATATTGGCGGAGGCATATAAAATGCCTCCTAATGTATTATCTTCCTTTTCTCCCCATGTGTACCGGTTTATCTGGGTATTCGGCAGTTTATCCTGAACTTCCAAAATATCTTCTACCATGCTGTTCGCTTTCCATTTGGAGAGTAATGTCTGGTAAGTAGACTTCATATATTTGTGGTTGGTACGGACAAAAAAAGATTCTTTCTTTTTCCCCGTTGGTCAGTGAACTGAATAATTGTTGTCTTCCTGTCCATGTCTGAAATGTGGCTGCTGCTGCTCCGGAAAGAAAAAAGAGAGCAATAAAATATTGAATGCCTAGTAATGTATTCCGAACCCGGTGTCGGGAGAACCGAATGCCTTCTATCAGGGATATTTTATTTAACCGGATGCAAACGGTTCCACAGATAATTGCGGATAAAACAATACAGAATAAAAGATATTCTATTATTTGTCCGGATAATAAATAGCTGTCAAATTCGAGTTGTATCCGGAAAAAAGAGAATTGAAGTCCGGGGACAAATAATTCATTGAGGCATAATGCCAATGTTCCTGTGAATAGCAAGGATAAAAATGTTTCTGTAAAAAGCAGGGTAAATAAATGTATCCGGTTCTCTCCGATACCTTTGCGGATGCTGAATTCTTTTATGCGATTGTAGAAGTTTCCAGTTGTGAAGGAAAAGTAATTCAGAAGGGCAGATAGGAAGATTAATAATCCGAGGAGAAAAATGAAACCGTAGAATAGTTTATATTCTGTGTTTCTATACTTCATCTCTCCTAACGGACAGGCATAGACCTGTACCGGTTCGTCGCCGAACTCTGATGTATAATTAATGCTTCGTAATAGTTTTTCCAGGTCATCCGGTTTATATTCCGGGTGGAGAAGGATATAGGTATTACTTCTGGTTACCCCTTTTCTTTCCTGTTCAAGGAAACCATTAAGTACGGATATTATCAATACTTCTATTGGTTCGTAAGTACTGATACTGTTATTAGAGGGGAAATCTTCAAATACTCCGCCAATCGTATATGCTTTCTGGTTTTTATCAATCACTTTTTTACCGGTCGGATTTTCGTTTCCGTATATTTTCATGGCTGTCGACTGACTTAACAAAAGAGTATTTGTCTGTTTGTTGACAGTAGGGAAGTTACCATGTAATAACTGTCTGTCAAATACCGAAATGAAGTTTGTGTCCGTTTCTATTACATGTAATTGATAAGGTAATGTTTTGTCTTCGGATATTTCGAAAGATAGATTTTCCGGCTTGTTATAGGTTGCCCTTGTGATACGTTCAATCATTGGGAGTTGTTTGTTTTGGAGCTCTATTCCCAAAGTGGCAGGCGTACCGGATACGGGATATCCGTTGTTTTGAACGAATATCATTTCCGCAATTTGTTTTTTATTTTTGAATGCATTATCCTCATTCATCCAGTAACGTATCAGGTAGGTGCATAATGCGAAGCAAAACATGCCTACGGCAAGGCTGATAATGGAGATCAGTGTTTGTCCCTTATTTTTAGCAGGTTGCGGATAGCAACTTTAATATAATGGTGGATCATTGATGCTGTTGTTTGTTATTAATACTATATTTCAAACTTGGTGTAAATCTCAATCAACTCCTCTTATTCCGCTTTTATCGATTCTGCCGGATTGGCCTGTGCCGCCTGTTTTACTTGGCGGAAGATCGATAGAAAGACAATCAGGCAAGTGATGAGGAATACTGCAATAAAAGGGTATATCGTCAGATCGATATGGTTGGCGTATGTTTCCAGCCAGCGTGTCATCAGGATATATCCCAGTGGCAGTGCGAAAAGGTTGCTGAGAACCACCAGTACCAGATATTCTTTGAAGAATAATTGAAGAATATGCAGGAAAGTGGCGCCATTTACCTTTCGGATGGCAATCTCCTTTTTGCGTTGCTGAGCTGACAGGCTGACCAGCGAATAGATGCCAAAGGTGGATATCAGGATACAAAGGACGGCTATCATACTGAATACGCTGAATATCACTTTCTCCGGGCGATTGAACTTGTCGACCAGATAGGTGAGTTTCATACACATGTTCTCGCTGGTTACTCCGCTGATATTAAATTCTTGGTTACCTGGGTGATATAATCCATTACCTCTTTTTGATGTTCCGGCAGATAGCGGACGTAGAAAAACTGGACAGGCAGGTAATCCTCCACATCTGCGTCGGTATGCAAGCGGAAAAAGATTTTTTGAACCGGGTATTGCATGGGGCATAGATATAGTCTTTTATGATGCCGGTTATCTTATAGTTGGTTGCGCCGTCTTTATTATAGATGGGGCGTTCCAGTAAATCCTTGTAACCCAATTCGCGGGCACCCGTTTCGTTGACAATAAAGGTTTCCGGGTTGTTTTCATCGGGCCAGGTCCCTTCTTTCAGTGTCAGGCCGAAGAAGGAAAAGAATTCTTTGCTGACCAGCATTAAATGATCGGTGCGGCTACGGTCTGACTCGGCTGGGTCGAATGATAAATGTGTATCCATGGTGCCATACCAGTCGCCTTGCTCGGTGAATATCGCGGTGTTGGTGGCGGTGTAACAAACGTCTGTTATATAGGGATTGCGCTGCAGTTCAGGTGTTAAGACCCTGACGTCCTGCTGGAATGCATTCTCGTATCCCATATCTATCTGCAGTACGTTTTCATAATTCAGCCCTTTGTCTTTGGTCAGGATATAGTGGAGCTGTTGGGATAAGACAAGCGAAGTGATGAAGAACAGGGAACCGATAAATACCTGACCGACAATCAGGCTTCTTTTGAAGAATACAGGGTTTGTCTTCCGGTTGCACAAGACACGCTGGATCGGAACCCATGTAATCAGCCAGAACAGGAACGTGGCAGCTATCAGTGCGATGATGGCGTTGGATACCAATGCCGACTGGTCGATACGCCGGGATACGCCTTCGTAAATTCCATAATGATTCCAGGCTGTGTAGCTTTCGTAGTAGGGGAAAATGATTTCTAACAGGCAAAAAGCAAGCAGGTAGGCAATAGTCATCGGCAGGAATAATTCCGTCCACCCTTTCAGTAACAGGTCTTTCGGGGAAGTTCTGATGCAGAGATACGTCCTGTTTTTTTTGCTGTTTGCGTTGTTGCTGTCCGATAAACAGGACCAGCAGGTTCATTAAAGCGCTCAGGAATGCCATCAGGCCGGCCAATGCCAGGATATGGATATTGCGTATTCTGTTTTCAAGTTCCGGGTGACAGTAGAGATGAACTTCCGAAGGGGGCCGAAGGTTGATTTTCCACTGGTCGATATGGTAAATACCCCAGGGATCGTCGGCATGGCTCTTGTAAGTAGCCAGTTTTTCTTTTACTTTATTGACATCGGTGCCCGGCAGGAGATGGACATACGTTTTATTCCGGTTGACGTTGGGGAGCGGCTTTATCCGGTCGATCAGAAGAAACTGGAACAGCAGGTCGGAGTTATCCGGATAATTTTTTATAACGCCGGCTACATGCGGGCGAGTCTGGTCGTTTAATTCAAAGATTCTTCCGATACAATTCGTTGTCCCAAAAAATTTCCTGGCAGTGCTCTCTGTGAGGATAACCGTTTCCCCGTTGGGATGGCTGTTTTTATAAGTACCTGCTATGAAATCGGCTTTGAAGAAGTTAAAGAAAGATTTGTCGCATTTCAGCCCGTATAATGTCTGACTGGCGTTGTTCATCTTTACGGTGTAAAAGCAGTTGGCAAAGGTACATACGTCCTTAATTTCCGGCAGGAGCTTTTTGAGTTCTGCCAGGTCGTTTATATGAAGTTGGTCGAGGTCGGCGTCCGCACCGGTTGCTTTCTTCACAAGTCCTGTGGTGGTAAGGCAGTAAAGCCGGTCGCTGTTCGGATGGAAGTTGTCGAAATGCGTTTCCCACCACAGCCAGTAGCCGCCCAGCACAAAAGCCGTAAATCCGATTGCCAGGCCGATAATGCTGATGACTGACTGGGTCTTATATTTGACAGATTCTCTAAGAGTTACTTTTAAATAGTGACGTATCATGTATAGCTCTTTATTCGTTTCCTGGAGGTTATATTTTCTTCTTTAAGTCGTACTTCACGACATCCCGTCCCCCTTGTTGGTTAGGTGACAAAGCTAATAAGTATTTTCCGGATTTCTCGGTTGCTATTTTTCTTAAATTGCGATCGGGCTGCAGGGTGGTTTTATGCTTTTCTGCCCAGTCGAATACGTAAATGAGCGAGTTGCCTGTGAAATCGGTAGAGCCGTCGAACAGGCAAAAGATGTATTCGTCGGAACTACAGATGTCAATAAAACATTTTTTGCTGTGTTCGCCATCCATATACTTATTGGTAATATCGGGTATCGGGATGGAGTAATAGCCGGCAAAAGAAACGGCGCCGGTCATCCTTCCGTCGAGATCGTAGAAGTTGATGCTGTCGATAAAGTGTAGAGCTGCAACGATCACACCTTTTTCCTCATTCACTGTAAGGTCGGAAGCATAGCCTTTTCTTTTTATCTCCTCAATCACCGGAACATTAATTTCCGGATAGGGCGGAACCTTATAGACCGACTCTTTGCCGGCTGCATAGAATACCTAAGGCTTGTCCGGGTTGAACATGACAGCATAGGTCGTGTTTGGCGTGATGCAGCAGTTGGTACAACCATCTCCCGGCAGAAAATTATAGGAAGGGGTCGCATTGACAGATACAAACGGTTCGGCCTGCGTATCGGCTAGGTCGATACGTTTTAGGAGGTGGGAATCGTTGTCCCAGATCGATATCCCGTTTTTCATTCGGTTGCAGGCAAAGTCATATTTCGTAAAATAAGGATAAGAGATTACGAAAGTATCCTTTTCTCTTATGCCTATCCGGTATAAAGAGAGGTCGTCCTTGTTCCTGATCTGAAGAAGCGTATCGCTGTAATAATCCATAAAGGCATAGTAATTGTCGGTGATAGCTATGTCGTAGTAAGAATGGTTGTTATTACCGGGGAAGATGACTTCACCGGTCAGCTTTTCCGTACTGTTTGATGTTACTTGGTAGC
This sequence comes from Parabacteroides sp., assembly GCA_021204335.1. GTDB lineage: Bacteria > Bacteroidota > Bacteroidia > Bacteroidales > Tannerellaceae > Parabacteroides. The sequence goes on from JAJPZM010000072.1 coordinate 9,382, forward strand.
TCTTTATCTTCCCTTTGCCGTTATTCCCTAAACAGGAAAACAATATGGGCAGGCAGATAAGCAGGAATACGAATTGTTTCATTATGATTGATTTTATTTCATTATATTTATTCAGACTTAATCACTTCTGCCGGATTCTGGCTGGCTGCTTTCCGGATACGCCAGATGATCGATGCGGTGACAATGATGCCGATTGCTATAAATAACACGAGGTAAATCCATGCATTGATTGTTGTTTGAATCACGTAGTTTTGTAACCAGGGATGTATTATAAGGTAACCGATCGGGAATGCTATGGCTGCACCGATGCAAAGCAGCAACATGTATTCTTTTAAGAACATTCGGATGATCGTATTTCCGGTTGCCCCGTTTACCTTGCGGATGGCAATCTCTTTTCGCCGCCGTTCGCAATTGAGTGTTACTAGCGAGAATATTCCGAAAACAGAGATCAGGATACATACGGTCGATACGAAGTCGAGCAGTTTGATAAGAGCATTTTCTGATTGCAGGTAGAGGGCGGATTCTTCTTCGGCACTGCTTAACGTATAATAGTTAATATCCGGATGCTTCTCGTTGATCAGTGTTTCTATTTTACTTTTACATTCTTTCCAATGCCCTTCGATGAAATCGAACAGGAGCGTATTTCCTGAATTGAACGTAGTGTATAGTCCGGGTGTCGTGAATAAGACAGGCCTGACCGGTACGGTCGGCGGCTCTTTGCAGAAATCGCGGATAATGCCGATAACTTCCATACGGACTGAGTCGTTGGAAAGAAACGTTTTCCCGATCGGATCTTTCCAGCCAAACTGGCGGGTGGCTGTTTCGTTGATCATTACTTCTTTTTGAGGATCATCCTCTCTTAGCATCCTGCCTTTCAGTAATTTCAGGTTGTAGTATGAACAAATCTGTTCACCGCTGGTAACAACCTCGATAGGTATCTCCCGGATATTTGCGGGTTTATCATCCCATTCCTTTATTGTCCAATAAATCCTTCCGGTTCTGGGGATAAACGCTTCGTGTTTGCCCGGAAGTATGCTAGTAATTACCGGCAGTTGTTTTAATTCTTCCGGCAAACTGGCAGTCGAAGCTGCATCACTGTAATGAAAGGTAGCTTTCCCTTTTCGTTCTACAATGCGGTCGGAATGATTCAGGTAGTGCACCTGTTTGATCATCACCGTTGTACAGAAAATGATTCCGATACTGATAATGAACTGGAAAACGATGAAACTTTTCATGACCGCCTGCAATGACCGCCTGCGGAAGTAGTATATGGGAAATAAAGAAATCAGAAAAGACAGGAGGGCGATCAATCCGGAATAGATCGCCGTTTCCAGATAGATGCCGGAGCTTGCCGTCTGTATTTCCGCCAACTCTTTGAATGTCGGTTGTACCAGTTCGACCAGCAGCAGGCCGATAAATATAGATAATAGAAGCGTCAGCAAATATTCGACGGATAATAAGTGCATCAGGTGTCGGTTGGAAGAACCGCATGCCTTGCGTAAGCTGATCTCTTTTTCACGCATACGCATGCGGCTGACAAATAGAGTCAGGTAATTGAATAACGAACAAAGTATAACCAATCCGCCCGCTACGGCGAAAAGCAGGATATGGTTGAACTTCACTGTCCCTTCATAAAACGGCCGGTCATAGCGCAACCGGGTAAGGGGAGTAAGCACAAAATGGGTGAAGTTGATGTTTTCTCTCTCAAAAGAGTGCTCATGTATTTTCTTTATAAATGCTTGTCTGTCTTTTCTCTTAACCGGATAAAGGTCTGCCAGCCGGAAGCCGACCAATAAGGGTACTGGTCATTCGCCGAAATAATGTCGAACGGCAGGTTCGAATGTTTTCCCCACGACTTCACGACGGCACAAACGGATATATCTTTGCCGGACATGCGTACGGTTTTCCCGATCGGGTTTTCTTTTCCAAATAGTTTCTCTGCCATTTCTTCGGTAAGGGCTATTTCTCCTTTATTGGTAATAAAGTTGAAATTCCCCTGTATGACTTGTATAGGGAATATATGCATGGATACCGAATCGGCTGCAAACTGGAATACAGGATAGATGGTTCCGTTGTATTTGATTTCGTTTTTGTATCCTATTATATTGCAGGCATATTCTATTTCGGGGAATGTTTCTTGAAGGTAAGCTGCGAGTGGAGAGGGGGTTACCAGAGATAATCCGTCATTGCTCATTTTATCTTCAGTACGTACCACAAATATGCGTTCGGCACCCTCATGGAAATTGTCGTAACCCATTTCATAACGTATCCATAACATGGATAGGGCGAAACAGGTGAATCCGATGGCTAGCCCGACGATACTTATGGCTGTCTGTTGCTTATATTTAAGCAGGTTGCGGGTTGCTATTTTGAAATAATGTGCCAGCATGATGTTTGTTTTATTTATACATACAGATTTCTCGCTCTTACCGGATACAAAACTTGTGTCATTTATGTAATATCTTGGTTATTAGTTTAGTAAATAAGATGGAGCAGCCCTGTGGCTGTGTGCATCCGCACGAATGACGTTCATATCCGCACGTCGGGCAACAGGCATATCTTTCCCCTAAACGGCATCCTCTGTACTTTACCCGGCTAAAATACAGACTTAATCCATTATATTTTATAGTTTTGTGGTTTGAAGGTCTAAAATATGCGTATTTCGTTGTTCAGATATAGCTGTCTTTTGTTTTTTTGCTTGCTTGCCACCTTCGGCGTGCAGGCGCAATTTCTGGATTATGGTTCCGATCCGGCCCGGTTTAAGTGGAACATTGTTAAGTTGCCGCATTGCAACCTGGTTTATCCGCAAGGGATCGATTCGATGGCTTACCGCTATGCCCTCTATCTGGAGAATGCCTATCCGCACGAACAAAAGACGATAGGGAAACCGATACAGATGAAGTTTCCGGTTATTCTCCATCCGACAAATATATCGTCCAACGGGCTGATATCGTGGGCGCCGCGCCGCATGGAGCTGATTACGACACCTTCATCCAAACTCGAAGGGCTGAGCTGGGATAAACATCTGGTCTTGCATGAGTCGAGACATGTCTTCCAAATGGGGAAGGTGATGAACGGCTGGTTCCGGCCTCTATACTATATTATTGGAGAACAGGCTGCCGGCGTTGCGGCTTTCTTCCTGCCGACCTGGTTTTTGGAAGGGGATGCGGTAGCTGCCGAAACGTCCCTGTCGAATGGGGGAAGGGGACGGTTGCCGGAGTTCAGTATGCCCTATCGTGCCCAAATACTGGGAGAAGGCAAGAACTTCTCGTTCGATAAATGGAGCCTCGGTTCCTATAAAGATTATACGGGCGACTTTTATGCGTTGGGTTTTAACCTGACGGCCTATGCCCGCCATCGTTTCGGTGCGGATATCTGGGATAAGACGACCAGCCGCTACGTGAGCCATTTCTTTGATATCCCGATGTTCAGCAACGCTTTCCGGCATTATTCGGGGATAACGGTAGACCGTCTGTATGACGATACGTTCGACTTCCTGCGCAACGAGTGGACAGGGCTGGACACTTCTGTTATTGCACCGGATTATCTTTCTCCGGAAAAGAAATTATATACCTCCTATCGGTATCCGCAGGTAGTCGACGACTCGACCGTTATCGCCGTTAAATCGGGGTTGCAGGATATCAACTCGCTGGTTTCTATTACCAACGGACGGGAGAAAAGGCTTTGCTACCTGGGTTCTATCAACAGCCGGCTGAACCTGTCGGGCAAGCGGCTGTACTGGACGGAGATTGTCCCCGGCCTTCGCTGGACACACGAGAACTACTCGGTTTTGAAACAATATGACCTGGAAACGGGCAAGACTTCTATCCTTACTCCCCGCCAGCGTTATCTGGCTCCGGCTATTGATAAAGAGGGGCGCATGGCTGCCGTTTCCCGTTTCGGGGTAGACGGTACGAACCAACTGGTCTTGCTTGACCTCGCCACCGGGCAGGAGAAAGTCCTTTTTGCTACTCCCGGCAATGCGTTCATAAAGGAACTGACATTTGACGATAACGGGATGATTACTACAGTGGCGGTTACCGATACCGGCATCAGCCTCTTTCAACTGAATACGCAGACCGGCGCATGGAATGAATTGCTGGAAACGACTTCTATCAATATCACCTCTCCGGTTTGGAGTGGCGGCAAACTCTTTTTCGAATCGGGAGCGAACGGGATGAATAATATCTATCACCTGAATCCTGCCAACGGTACGACTTCGCGCCTTACTTCTGCCCGCTTCGGTGCGTTCGACCCGGCTTTCTCCCCGCAAAAAGATAAGCTTTTCTATGCCGATTACCAGGCCGGAGGATATCGTGTCGGCTCCTTGCCGGTCGATAGCCTGCTGGAAGAAAAGGCGGATTTGGGCGAGCCTTACCGTTCACCGCTGGTTACTTCGCTGGCGGAACAGGAACAGTTCAACCTCGATTCGGCTACATTGACGCCGATTGAATTCAATCCCCGTCCATATCGGAAAGGTATACATACATTTAAGATACATAGCTGGGCTCCATTCTATTATGATGTAGCTGAGGCAATGAATACCGGTGCCGACGATTTAAGCACCATCGTAAAGCCGGGTGCTATGGTGCTATCTCAAAACACGTTGAATACGGCTATCATGCAGGCAGGGTGGTATTACCGCAAAGGCGAACATCATGGCAAGTTGGCCTTTACCTATTCGGGATGGTTTCCTGTTATCGACATTGCCGCCGATTATGGGGGGAAGGCGTTCGATGTCACCTGGGCGACCAATGAGGAGGGAAAAGAGATTGCACAGGCGGCTACCGTCCGGCGTACGTTGCTGGAAGCCGAGGCACGTGTCTACCTGCCTTTTAACCTGACGCGCAATCATTATATACGGGGCATTCAGCCTGCCTTTACCTATTATTTTACCACCGACAAGTATCAGCAGTACGAAAGCCGCAAGTTCAGCAACTTTCAGTATATCCTGCCGGAAATATTATTCTATAACTATCGCCGCAAGGCTTCGCGCGATATCCTGCCGCGCTGGGGCTATCAGCTCCGCCTGCAATACCTGCAATCGCCTTTTAATAAGGAGAATTACGGGAGCCTTTGCGCGGGGCGGCTTACTACTTACTGGCCGGGTATCCTGCGCAATCATGGATTGATGTTGCGCCTAGACTATCAGTACCAGAGTGTGGATAACAAAACACTGTATTTACCCAAGCATTTGATAGAGACTCCCCGCGGTTACAATTTTATCCATCAAACCCGCCAGCAGATTGGCTTTAAGGCCGACTATGCCTTCTCGCTATTCTCTCCCGACTGGAGCCTTTGGCAGCTTGCCTATATCCGCCGCCTGCGTGCCAACCTGTTCTACGACCTGAGCCGTAACCAGGCAGTTAAAGGCCGCGACTGGATGACGCAAAGTTCCGTCGGAACCGACCTGATTTTCGATTGGAACGTCTTCCGCATGAGCTACCCGCTCACTACCGGTGTCCGTTTGATACAACCGATCGATTACGGAAAGTTCCAGGTAGAGGTGTTGTTCTCGATTTCTTTCTAGGAAAAAGTGAGCTATCCTATAAACAGGAAGGCTTGATTGTTACAGGTTCATTTGCCGTCAGTTTTAACTGACGGTTTGCAAGCAGTTTCTCTCTTTTGGCTTGAGCCACATTTCTCTTTAATAGAGAGATAAAAATGGGACTAAAGTCCAAAGAGATAGATCATCTACTGATCCGTCAGTTAAAACTGACGGCAAATGAACCTATAATAGCTAAGTCACTTGGATAATGGGATAGCTCACTTCTGTCAAGAAGTGAAACATTCAACTCAGAAAAGAACCGAACCATTCTACCCAGCCAAACCAGCTCTCCCAATATCACTTCAATACCTTGCTTTCATGTTTCATCTTTATTGTAATGGTTTAATAAATAGAAAGATACACTGAACCTTGTTGCCTTCAGCCGGGCAATGCAGATCTGCCGAAAAAAGACTAGTCTTTTAAAGTCAGAAGTCCCTTATTTTGAAATCAAAACTAGGGACTTAACATTTCAAAATACCTTACCTTTAAAAATGGATGCTTATTCATTTCTCATCCGATGCCTATCCATTGGCCTTTCGATGCCTATCCGTTTTTTATGAGTGGTCGTTTAGGACACTCTGTCATGTTTTTCTTAAAAAAGTCTAAAGCAATTCTCCTTTCAGTGTAATTTGCTATATCTCAGTCAGCTGGAGGCACTGACGGCTGACACCTAAAGTATAAATCGTTCTGTAGAGGGCTGTTTTTGATCTGTTTTGGTGGGGTGCAGCACTATTGTTTTGGTCATCCGGGACACTCATGCTGATGGGTATGGCACTATGGTGCCGGTTTCTTCCCTATATAGTGCCGGCTCGTACCCTTAAGGGTAACACTTGCTACCCAATAGCCCGATACCCGCTACGCTTTAGGGAAAAAGCCGTACGGTTTTGGGGCAAAAAGCGTAAGGCTTTTTCTCCATCCGCCAACGGTTTTTCATCTATTTATAACATATAGTTTACTGATTCGGGTTATATCCGATAGCTCTTTCCCTTTACTCCGCCTTCATTGCTTCCGCCGGATTCGTTTGTGCTGCCTTGTATATTTGCCAGATTAGGGTTGCCAGGGAGATGCCGGCTGTAATGAGCAGGGCAATGGCGTATATCCACCAGGAAACGGATGCCTTATGCGCAAAGTCTTCCAGATATTTGTCGATGGCTAGCCAGGAGATCGGGATGGCAAACAGGAAGGCGATGCCTAAAAGTTTGTAGTATTTGCGGAGGAGCATCTGCATCGTTATCAGAGTCGTTGCTCCGTTGACCTTACGGATCGCTATCTCATGGTAACGTTGCTACACGTCGAACAGGGAAAGCCCGAATAGTCCCAGTGAAGATATCAGTATCGCGATAAGAGCAAAAGCGGTATAGATGCTGGTGATTTGCTTGTCTTTGCTGTAGAGGTTGCATATCTCGTCGGTAATGAAAGCATATTCGAACTCGCTGCCCTCTACTTCCTCATATAGTTTTTTCAGGAAAGTGATGGCTTCCTGTTCCTTGCCTTTAACGATGTGGGCGAGAAAAAGGTCGCGCGGATCATCCGGGTAATAATAGTACACCATGGGTTGGGTGGCTTTAGATAGATGGCCGGTGCTGAAATCTTTTATAACACCCACTACCTTGTACCTCTGCGGCTTGTCTAAGCTTTCCATATCGGTGATAATAAAAGCACGCTCGGCTTCAACCTCGGCATTGTCCAGGTTCTTTATGTTGAACAGCCTTTGTGCCGTTTCGTTGATGATGACGTTGCATTCTGTGCACGATTCAGTCTTGTCATCCCATAGCCGGCCTTCTTTCAGTTGCAGGTTGAATAATTTAAAGTAGTTTTCAGAAATGCTTTGGCTGACAACGTCTTTGAAATCTTCTCCCGGAACTCTGATCGGGTACGTGTACTGTGTTTCCTCGTAAGGAGGATTCCCGAAAATATAGGTATCGAACAGGGGTGAACTGCTTATTTCCTGAATGAAGATTTTTGCTTTCCGGCGAGCATCTTCCCTTTCTTTTTCTGAATTCGGGTCATGGATAAGCTGCGCTTTCAGAATGCCGTCGGTACGGTATCCCAGGTCGGCATTCAGCATAAAGTCGAGTTGCTTGATAAAGAAAATGGAGACGACGACCAGAATAATAGTTATCGTGTACTGCATGCTGAGGAAAACGGAGCGTGAGACAGTCGAGCCGCCACTCCGGTTGACAGAGCGCAGCGAAGTGATCGGAGTCTCATAGTTAAACCGTATGAACGGATAAACGGAGGTGACTAACGGTAATAGGAACAGTATTCCTGCCGACAAGAGTATATTGAATGACAGGTTAGGCACCAATGGTATGCCTAACAACCCGTTAACAAGATCCATGCTCAGCTCTATGAATATCCATGCCATGAAAAGGGCGATAGCCGTCATCAGCAGGTTTTCCAGATAGAGCTGTAAGGCTACCTGTTTTTTGTTTGCGCCGAAAACTTTCTTCATGCCGAACTCGCGGGCGCGTTTCAGCATTAATACCGTATAAATATTTACAAAGTTGAATATACCGACGATAAACAGCAAGGCGGCAACCACCGAAAGAATGATTATATGCGTGTAATTACCTTTCATAGCAGCGGTATAATAACATCGGATCTGTTTGTCGAAATAGAACTTCTTTACGGGGAATAGCTGTACGCGCATTTCCGATCCCCACGACTGTGCTTTCGTGTAATAGTCAAATCGTTTATTGAAAGCATCGGCATCGGTATGCGGTTTCAGACGTACGATCGTGGTGCTCACCTTTTTCCAATTCTTCTGCAAGTCCTGCGATACCAACAGGTCGAAAGGATAGGAGACCTGGGTATCCGGTTCTTCGAGGATGCCGCTTACGGTCATGATATTTCCCGAGGCATGCATGAGGGTTTGCCCAATCGGGTCGGTGTCGCCGAATACTTTGCGGGCAAACGCGCGGGTAAGTACGGCTTCGTCCGGACGGGTCAATAGGGAGGTGTGATTGCCTCTTTCGATCGGATAGGTAATGATCTTCAGATAATTGCTGTCGACAGCCAGTAACCTGACATCGAACTTCTGGTTATCGAAGCTGACCATATCATGATCCATACCGATATAAGAGCTCTTTGTTTCGACAGCCGCATCGGTCGACGGGTCGGGAAGGGCTGCGTCCAACGGGCTGGCGATGAACGGTTGCCGGTCGGTCAAGCGGTCGAGTACCGTATAATAGATCCTGTCCAGATCTTTGATAAAATGGTCGGTCGTCGTTTCCCTATGTATGTATCTGCACAGGATGATCACGCACGCCAGGCTCATGGCCAGGCCTAATATATTAATGGTGGTATATAACCGGAAACGTGACAGCGACCGGATCGCAAGTGGCAATATTTTCATGGTGTATGTTTTCTATATTCTTTATTTGAGTATCAGTTCTTCCGCATCCCCAAAAGTACTATATCCGGTGACAATAACCTTGTCGCCGGGCTGTAATCCGTCGGTGATTTCGTATTGCTGCGGGTTCTGGCGGCCGATGCTGATATTTACTTTGCGGGCTTTTGTGCCGCTTTCGTTCAGTTTATAGATCCATTGGCCGCCGGTGCTCTGGAAGAAGTCGCCGCGCGGGATGACCAGCGCTTCTTCCGGCTGTCCCAGTTCGACCTGTACGCGGAAGCTCTTTCCGATACGGACATTTTCGGGCAACTGGTCGGTGAAGACGAGGTCGACATCGAAATTGCGATCTTTTACTTCCGGTACCACTTTGGTGATGCGCAACGGGTATTTCTTTCCCTGCCAGCTGATCGTTGCCGGGAGCCCGGTCGTGATACGGTCGATATAGTATTCGCTGAGGGAAGTATGTATCTTGAACTGATCGAGTACCTTGATCTCCACTATCGCCTCGGTACTCTGTACCTGCTGGCCGGGCGTTACCTTCACGAAGCTGAGTTGGCCGGCAAGCGGGGCGCGTACGACCAGGTTTTCCATCCGTTCCTGAGCGCGGGCGTATTTCTTCCGTTCGCGTTCCAGGTCGTTCTTCATCAATTCCCGGCGCAGGATGGTGGCGGCGCTGTCGTGGCGCAGTCCTTCCAGTTGCAGGGCGGTGCTTTGCGTTTTGTAGGTAAATTCGTCGCGCTGCACTTCCAGTTGGGCTTTGCTTTTTACGCCCATGTGGAACTCCTCCTCGTCGAGGGCGAAACTCTTTTTCAGGCGGTTCAGTTCATAGGTGGTTTGCAGGGTCTGTTTTTGCAGGTCCAGGCTTTTTTGTTCCAATTCTATTTCTTTTTCCTGATAGGAGATCAGTTGCTTCTCCCATTCGTCGCGCTGGTCGTCGATGGTACGCAGCAGGTCGGGGTTGGTCAGCGTCAGGATGGTGTCGCCTTTTCTGCATCATGGTGCCTTCTTCGGCTACGATACGCTCTACGCTGCCGGCTTCCCGGGCGTTTATTTTGATTGTTAGGATGGGTTGCACGACGCCTTCGACATCTACGTATTCCAGGAATTTATCCGCCTGTACCTCTCCGATAATCAGGTTCTCCGCTTCGGTGCGCAGCTTGCGTCCGCCCGAAGCGACGACGGAGACGTAGATCAGCAGGATCACAAAGGCCATTGCCCCGGCTATGTGCCAGCGGTAACGGTAATATACGGGTTTCTTTTCAATCGGTTTATCCATTCTCTTATTTCATTAATTGTTCGTAATCGACTGTCAGTTCGCGGTCTTGCTCGAAATCGTAACCGGTCATGCTACGCAGGCCGTAATACAGATTCCAGTAGTTATATAAGGCGGTGATGTAATCTCTTCGTGCCCGGTCTTTCTCGCTGATGGAGGCGTTGAGGTCGAGGATGGTCGACTTGCCAAGCAGGTACAGCTTTTGGGCGACGTCGTTGCGGCGTTGGGCGGTCTGGTCGGTCTTTTGGGCGATGGCTACTTTGTCGGCCTGCAGGTTAAACTGTTTGACCATTTTGATGACGTTCAGTTCGAAGTCGTTGCGCGATTGCTCTACGTCGGTATATACCTTGTCGCGGTTGCTGAGCGCTACCTTCACCTGGCCTTTTCCTACGCCCCAGTCCAGTATGGAGATGCGGATGCCTACACTTACCAACTGTTGGTCCAGCGGGCTTCGGTAGGCTTCTTTCAGCTTCTCGTTGGTTTGGGTCAAGCCGAATTGCATGTATAAGTCTGCTTTAAATCCGCGCGACGCTTTGGCAACGGCGACCTTGTATTCGCTTTCGATCCGTTGGCGTTGCAGGGATTCGGGTTCGGGGTTGTTGTCGTAGGCGAGTTGGAGCGCCTGGTCGACTCTAACATTGAAATGGGGGATTTCCCCGTTGATGATTACCTGCAACTCGTCGGAGTTATGGATACCCAGGTAGCTTCGCAATGCCTGGATGCAGTTGTCCATTTCGATGCGGGCGTTCATCCGGTTGGTCTGTTCCGTCAGCCGGTTGAGTTCCAGTTGCAGCATTTCGTTTTCGGTGATCGTTCCGATGTTGTAACGTCCCTGGGCCGTACTGATACAAGGTATCGGCATTGGCATAATTATATTGGGCTATCTCCCAGTTGGTCTGTGCGGTGGCCAGTTGGAAGAACTGATAGGTAGCCTGGGCGGCAACCAGTTCGAGTGTCTCCATCAGGTTTTTGCGCGATTCGCTGTAACGGATCGGCTCGATCTTCCGATCCCATTCAAACTGGTTGTATCCGAACAGGTTTTGTTCGTAACCGACTACTACGGGCGTGCTGTTGTAGGAGCTTGTCTTTTTGGAAAAGAGATCCAGCCGTTGCAAGGCAGTCTTTACGAAAAGGCTACCGCCTGTGAGGGCGACATTTTGATTGATTGTCAGTCCGGCATCGACCATCAGTTGGTTGCGGTGCACGAAGCTTTCCCCGCCATCGGGCAAGGTGACGCTGCTGATCGACCGGTTGAGCGAAGGGTCGGAAGTGAATGTGAGACTCGGTAACTGTTGTGCCCGGAAAGTGCGCCAGTTCCAGTAAGCTGCCCGGAAAGAGTGGCGGGCGGCAATAGCCTGGGGCGATTGATCCTGCGCCATACGGATTGTCTCCGGTAAGGTGAGGCGTAATGTGTCCTGCGAATAAGCCGGGATAACGGCCAGAGCGGCAAGGATCAGGAGTAATATGTTTGTTTTTTGTGTGTCATGCCTGTTTAGAAGCGAATAACATGCCACACTTTTAAGATGCTGATATATAAGATGTAAGTAGAGAGTTACTTTGTTTATAGGATGCGTCAGCGCACAAAGAACGTGCGCTGACGCACAGCTGTTCCAATCAGGAGTTTTCCTGCCAGTTATAGAGGTTTACCTTTTTATGCCGGCTCATCTGCTGGTTTACTTCGGGGAAGAAGCGTGCCAGGATCTTGTATAGTCCCGGATCGTAGCGTTTTAATTCTTCGCGGGTATTAATCTTGTTGTGCTTGCCGTCTCCATTATCATTGTCGACCTCGGCATTTACATTAAACCAGTTCTGTACGCCCTCTGCCCAGTATTCTTCTATATTGGTCGAGGCATATACATTTTTCCAGCGCCCGTTGGCTACCGCAGCATCGAGGGCGGCTTGCAGCTCGTTGTTGAAATCGGGATAGACCGGGCTGATACCTACATTATGAATGGTATGAGCAAATTCATGGATCAGGATATCTTCTGCATGATACTTGTCGATCTGGTAGGCGAGGATATTCTCTTCCGCACAGGTCGAGAAAGGCATTTCGATCGATCCGCCCAGTCCTCTGGCGCGAACGTCCCAGTTGAGGGTGGTGTCGTTCACCAGAAAAGTATGTTCGGGTATGTCGGTGGTGCCTTCGTAGCGCGCCATGATGCCGATGCGGGTATTCCGGCTGGTCAGCGATTCCATCACCTCTTTCGGTAGTATGTCGGTCAGTCCTTTAATACTGACGTATGCCGCATAAAAGCAGGAGTCGGGCACACGCCAGGAACTCACCACATGGATACCGTTCACATTCATGTACTTCTTGTAGAAAGGATCGAGCTTTAAAGCCGCAGGAGGAGTCGTGATACTCGGTGTATCAGTCAGGATTGCGATCGCAGCATCTTCCGAAGAAGCTGCCTTTTGCCCGCAACAAGCGTCGCTTTGCTGAGCCGGTTGTTGGCAACTGAATGCCGACACAAGGGCCAGCATGCAGGGGACGAGGAGATGGATTCTTTTCATAACGAATTATTAATTGTAGATTGTACAAATGTAAAGATTAATTCGGATACTCCCTTAGGTTTCCTGTCTTTTTTCGTGTGCTCTTTCGCACGAAAAACGTTCGGATGCGCACGCTCTGCCTATTGTAATATTGCTTACCTTTGACCCTTGTGAAAACTCCTTTAAAATACGAAATATGAAACAAGGAAAAGTACTGATCATAGACGACAACGAGGATGTCCTCTTTGCCCTCAACCTGCTTTTGGAACCCTACGTGGAACAGATACGCGTAACGACGCAACCCGAGCGGATCGAGCATTTCATGGAGAGTTATGCGCCCGATGTGATCCTGCTGGATATGAATTTCCGCCGCGATGCCATTAGCGGGCAGGAAGGTTTTATGTGGCTCGAGAAGATAAAGAAGATCGATCCCGATGCTGTGGTACTTTTCATTACGGCCTACGCCGATACTGAAAAGGCCGTCCGCGCCATCAAGGCCGGAGCGACCGATTTCATCCCCAAGCCCTGGGAAAAAGAGAAGCTGCTGGCTACTTTGTCCGCCGCCCTAAAGTTGCGCGAAAGCCGTACGGAAGTGCGTTCCCTGAAACGGCAGGTCGCCGCCCTGGAATCGTCGGAAGAGACCGGCTTCGATATTATCGGCGAAAGCAATGCCATGCAGGAAACCTTTTCCATCATCGAGAAATTACGGAATACGGATGCCAATATCCTAATCCTGGGAGAGAACGGTACGGGGAAAGACCTGGTTGCCCGCGCCCTGTACCATCATTCGCCGCGTGCGGGGCAGGTGTTTGTCGGGATCGACCTGGGAAGTATCCCCGAGCAACTTTTCGAAAGCGAACTTTTCGGCTATGAGAAAGGGGCGTTTACCGATGCCCGTCGCGATAAACCGGGACGTATGGAAGTAGCAACCGGCGGCACGCTCTTTCTGGATGAGATCGGCAACCTCAGCCTTCCGATGCAAGCCAAGCTGCTTACCGCCATTGAGAAACAGCAGATTACCCGCCTCGGAGCGACCCGCCCTGTCTCTATCGATGTGTGCCTGATTTCCGCCACCAATATGAATATCCATTCGATGGTGGACGAAGGCACTTTCCGTCAGGATTTGTTATACCGTATCAATACGATCGAACTACATATCCCGCCCCTTCGCGAACGTGGCAATGATATACAATTGCTGGCCGATTACTTCCTTGCCCGCTACGCCCGCAAATACAAGAAAGAAATAAAAGGGCTCAGCCGCGAAGCCCGCAACAAATTGCAGAACTACGGCTGGCCGGGCAATGTGCGCGAGTTGCAGCATGCCATCGAACGTGCCGTTATCCTGTCGGACGGGCAGCAGCTGAAACCGGAGAATTTTATGCTGCAACCCACCGGGATCAAGAAAAAAGCGGAGACGGAAGAACTCAACCTGAGCGTCCTGGAGAAGGAAGCCATCGAACGAGCACTGCGGCGTGCCGACGGAAACGTAACCCGCGCCGCCGAGCTACTGGGAATTACCCGTTTTGCCTTATATCGGAAACTGGATAAACTGGGCTTATGAAACAACATGTCATCCTGCTGAAGATCGTCCTGATCGTATTACTGTCGCTGGCAATCGCACTTCTGTTGCTGAAAGGACTCTATTTCACTTCGGTAATGGGCGGAGTAATTCTGCTTATACTTGCCTATTCCTTATATACGGATCAACAGAAAACGATCCGGCGGATGGAGCACCTGATCTCGAATATCCATTACGGCGACCTGAACCTCTCTTTCCCTATCCCCTCGTCGGGCGGTGCGGAAGCAGAGCTGACCCGTTCGATGAATGAGGCATTGAACGCATTCCGTACCCGTCTTTACAACTCCGTAGTAGCCGAGGCGGAGACAGATGCCTGGCAGAAACTGATCCGGGTGCTGACCCATGAGATTATGAACTCGATCGCTCCGATCATCTCCCTGTCGGAGACGGTTACCGAGCGGGCAACCACCAACGGCATGAACGAACGCGATTACGCCATAATGCTGCAAGCCATCCAAACGATCCATCGCCGGAGCAAAGGGCTGCTCGACTTTGTAGAGAATTACCGGAAACTGACACGTATTCCCACCCCGACCTTGCAGATATTCCCTGTTACCGATTTGTTTGGCGACATTCGGAAACTCGTCTCCGGTGAAAAGGTTCCTGTCGATTTCTCTGTCCGGCAGCCCAAACTCCGGATTTATGCCGACCGGGTAATGATCGAGCAGGTCTTGATCAACCTTTTGAAAAATGCCGTAGAAGCCTGTAGCGACAGCCCTTCCCCGGAAGTCCGCGTGGAGGCTTTCCGCCGGGACGGCATGCCGGTCATTACGGTTTCCGACAACGGAATCGGGATCGTACCGGAAGCACTGGATAAGATATTTGTTCCTTTCTTTACGACCAAACCGGGAGGTTCGGGCATCGGTCTTAGCGTATGCCGGCAGATTATGAACCGTCATGGGGGCAACATCCTGGTCTCCTCGGAAATGGAGAAAGGAACCGTTTTTACCTTGCAATTTCCGGGTACCCGGACGTAATAAGTTTAAATGATTATCCGCATGATGTCCGTTGATTTATTGAACATCATATGAATGTT
>JAJPZM010000291.1 GCA_021204335.1 Parabacteroides sp.
ATATGATAAAAACAGAGAACCTGTCTATGCTCTTCACCACAGAAGACGTACAGACCAAAGCATTGAATAATGTAAGCCTGGAGATAAAGAAAGGCGAGTTTGTAGCTATTATGGGGCCTTCGGGTTGCGGTAAGTCTACCTTGTTGAATATTCTGGGGACGCTGGATTCGTCGACCTCCGGTAAATATTTCTTCGATGGAAAAGAGATTGACAAGATGAGCGAAAGCCAGTTGACTTCTTTCCGTAAGGAGAATATCGGCTTCGTGTTTTAGAACTTCAACCTGATCGATGAACTTACGGTCTACGAAAACGTGGAGCTGCCCCTTGTCTATCTGAACGGCAAGAAGTCCGAACGCAAAAAGAAGGTGATGGAAGTGTTGGAGCGTATGAATATTGCCCACCGCGCCGGCCATTTCCCGCAACAGTTGTCCGGCGGACAGCAACAGCGCGTTGCCATCGCCCGCGCTGTAGTCACCGATTGCCCGCTGATCCTGGCGGATGAGCCGACAGGTAACCTGGACTCGACCAACGGGGTAGAGGTGATGGAGTTGCTTAGCGAACTAAATAAACAAGGGACGACCGTTGTCATTGTCACCCACTCCCAGCGGGATGCGAAATATGCCCACCGGATGATCCACCTGTTGGACGGACGGATCGTATCGGAAGAGAAACGTTGACGACCACCGTCAATGAGAGGTGACGACGACCGTCAATGGGCGGTGACGATGATCGTCAATGAGGGTTGACGATGGCCGTCATCACAGACCGGGTTCACCGGAGAAGTAATAATATTTTATTGACAGATTCAAAATGTTATGATTATATCAAATTATTGGAACAGCGCCTTGCGCAGTCTGAAAAAGAAGAAAGGGTTTAGCACTATCAACATAATCGGTTTGGCGATCGGTATGGCAGCCGCCCTGCTGATCCTGACCTACGTAGCTTTCGAGTTCAGCTACGACAATATGCATACCCATGCCGACCGCATCTTTCGTGTCGAAGCACGTTTCTACGAGAACGGCGAACTGACCGACAATTGGGGGAGCAGCTCCGCCGGCTATGCCACCGCCATGAAACGCAACCTGGCAGGTATTGAAGATTATACCTGCGTAGGCAGCCAGTACTATCCCGAGCAGGTAGTGAAATACAACGAACTGCTCTATCGCGAAACGGCTATCGGCTATGCCGAGAAGAACTATTTCAGCTTCTTCGATTACGAGTTGCTGAAAGGCGACAAGGCAACCTGCCTGGACGGGCCTAACAAGGTGGTTATCACCCAGCGCATCGCCCGTAAATATTTCAAGGGAGAAGACCCGATCGGAAAGATACTGATCTTCCGCAGCAATATCGGCGAAGAAGCCTGCGAAGTGACCGGAATCATGAAGGATATGCCTGCCAACTCGCATGTCCGTTACAGCATGATGATTTCCTACGAGACGCTTCCGAAATGGATGGACGAGTACTGGTACCGCCATGAGGTGTATTCGTATGTCCTGCTGAAGTCTGCCGACCTGAAGAAACAGGTGGAAGATGCCTTCCCGCCATGGCGGAGAAATATAAGACGGAAGAAGCCTTGAAGAATAAAACCTGGGCGATCGAATTGACCAACCTGCGCGATATCCATCTCACCCCGCAGAAGGCATACGAGCCGGAGACGAAAGGGAGCCGCTCCTCTATGCTGGTACTGATCTGTACGGCGTTGGCTATCCTCTGCATCGCCTGGATCAATTATATCAATATGACGGTGGCGCGTTCGATGGAACGTGCCCGCGAGATCGGTATCCGCCGGGCTTCGGGTGCAAGCCGCCGGCAGATCGTCACGCAGTTCCTTTTCGAATCGTTGGTGACGAACGGCATTGCCTTTATCCTGACTATCGGGTTGATGGAGGCGTTGATGCCTGCCTTCAACAACCTGACCGGGCGCGACCTGGGATTCTCCGTCTGGTTTACGACCTCGCTGGGCTGGATGCTGCTGCTGATCTTTGCGCTGGGCGTCTTCCTGTCCGGCTTTTATCCGGCGACGATGCTGTCGGGCATCAAGCCGATCAAGATGCTGAAAGGGAAATTTACGCATACGAAGAGTGCAACGGTAACGCGCAAAGTGCTGGTTGTGTTGCAATATACGGCTTCGCTGGCTTTACTTTGCGGAACGCTGATCGTATATGCTCAGTTGCAGTTTATGCGCAACGCCTCTTTAGGTGTACGCACCGACCAGACGCTGGTGTTGAAGTTCCCCGCTCATTGCGAAGACCTGGCAACCAAGCTGACAGCAATGAAGCGCGAGCTAAAAGCGTTGCCGTCGGTAAAGAATGTAACTGTCTCGGGTGCGATACCCGGTACAGAGGTGGTGGACTTCCTCTCTATCGTCCGTCTGAGTGATGCGACGAAGCAGACGCGCCTGTTGGAGATGCTCAGTTGCGACGTCTATTATCTGGATGCATACGATCTGAAGTTTGTTGCCGGGCGTGGCTTTTCTGAAGATTTCGGGGGCGATGTGTATAGCATTGTACTTAATGAGACAGTCGTTCGCACCCTGGGTTTTGCTTCGCCGGAAGCTGCCCTCGGCGAACGCCTTTCGGTCGAAACAGTCGACCAGCCGATGCAAATTATCGGAGTAATAAAAGATTATCACCAGCAATCGCTGAACAAGGGCTATACGCCCATCTTATTTGCTTTACACGACAAGCTCAGTTGGATGAAGCAATGTTACATTTCGATCGTTATGGAGAACGGTAATCCCCGCCAGCTTGTTCAACAGTCGGAGGAAATATGGAACCGTTACTTCCCTGATTCCAGCTACGATTACTTCTTCCTCGACCAGTTCTTCGACCAGCAGTATCGCCAGGACGAAGTGTTCGGGCTGATCGTGGCACTTTTTGCCATATTGGCCATATTCATCTCCTGTATGGGACTTTGGGTACTGGTGATGTTCTCCTGTTCTACCCGTATACGTGAGATGGGCATCCGCAAAGTGCTGGGTGCTTCCAAACTGTAACTGTTCTATGAGCTGGGGAGCGAGTTTTTCATCCTGATAGGCATTGCGATCGTGATAGCCCTTCCGTTGTCGTGGTGGGTGATGGACGGATGGCTTAGCCATTACTCCTTCCGTACGGATTGGAAAGCCTGGTTCTTCCTGCTTCCGGTAGTTTTATTATGTGTCATCTCCCTGCTGACCATCGGCTGGCAGACTGCTAAAACGATCCTTAGCAAACCGGCACGGTCGTTGCGGTATGAGTAAATGAAAAGAGAAAAGGCTTGTACACGCAATATGTACAAGCCTTTTCTCTTTATATATTAATTATTCTATCGGAGCGAACGGCAGTTCCGTATCTTTTCTATATCCCGATCCGCTGAAAGTTGCGATCAGGTCGCCTGCTTCGTTTGTAATTGTAACTTCACAGTTGGAGAGCCTTTTGTGGCTGAATATTTCGCGTGCTTCGGCATAAAGGAAACCTTTGCTTTCCGCCTTGAAGAAGTTGATGTTGGACGTGATGGACAATGTGAGCCGTGCATGGCTGTTGGTTGCTGCCGCAAAAGCCAGGTCGGCCAGTGTAAAGATAGCGCCACCCTGACAAACACCGCCGCCATTCAGATGCATCGGTTTGATCTCCATCCGCGCTTTGGCATAGCCATTGCCTGTTTCCAGCAATTCCACTCCGGCAAATAGGGCGAACTTGTCGCCTTGAAGAAATTCGTTAATTGTCATATCTCTATTTCTTTCTTATTTGCTTAACTTCCATTCCGCACCATCCTTGGTATCCTTTATCTCGAAGCCCATGGCGGTCAGTTCGTTGCGGATTTTGTCGGAAGTAGCCCAGTCTTTGTTTGCTTTCGCCTGTTGGCGGATTGTGAGCAACAGGTCTACTGCTTTGCCGAATGTTTCGTAGTTGTCGCCACCGGCAGAGGCCTCGTCTTTCATTCCCAGTATATCGAATACGAAGGTGTGGAACACTTCTTTCAACTCTTTCAGGTCGTCGGCAGAGATCGTCGCTTTGCCATCTTTTACCGAGTTGATCGCGCGGGCGGCATCGAACAGATGGGAGATAACGATCGGCGAGTTCAGGTCGTCGTTCAACGCATCGTAGCACTTCTTACGAAGATCTTTTACATCTACTGTCGAGGTTTCCGAAGCTGTTAGCTTTTGCAGGTGGTTGTAAGCATCCATCAGGCGGCTCAATCCTTTTTCGGCAGCTTGCAGGGCTTCGTTGCTGAAGTCTACCGTGCTGCGGTAATGCGCTTGCAGGATAAAGAAACGGATCGTCATTGCCGAGTAAGCCTGCGTCAGCATCTTGTGGTTGCCGGTGAAGAACTCTTCCAGCGTGATGAAGTTGCCGAGCGATTTACCCATCTTCTGGCCGTTGATGGTAATCATGTTGTTGTGCATCCAGTAATGAACCATATCGTCACCCTGAGAAGCAACAGCCTGTGCGATCTCGCATTCGTGATGCGGGAAGATCAGGTCCATACCACCGCCGTGGATGTCGAAATGCTGTCCCAGATACTTCTTGCCCATGGCCGTACATTCGCAATGCCAGCCGGGGAAACCGTCGCTCCAGGGCGAAGGCCAGCGCATGATATGCTCCGGCTGCGCACATTTCCAGAGGGCGAAGTCGATCGGGTTATGCTTCTCGTCCTGCCCGTCCAATGCGCGGGTCGTGTTCAGCATACCCTCGATATTACGGCCTGAAAGTACGCCGTAGTTATGATCTTTATTGTATTTCTCCACATCGAAATAAACGGAACCTTCGCTTTTGTAAGCATATCCGTTGTCGAGTATTTTCTTCACCAGCTCGATCTGCTCGATAATATGGCCCGAGGCATGCGGTTCGATGCTGGGCGGCAATACGTTGAGGGCTTCCATCGCCTGGTGGTAACGGTTCAGGTAGAACTGTACCACTTCCATAGGTTCCAGCTGTTCCAGGCGGGCTTTCTTGGCGATCTTGTCCTCGCCTGTATCTGCATCGTGTTCCAGGTGACCGACGTCGGTAATGTTACGAACGTAGCGTACTTTATATCCTATATGAGTCAGATAACGGAACAGCAGGTCGAATGTAATCGCCGGACGGGCATGTCCCAGATGCGCATCGCCATAGACCGTCGGCCCACAGACATACATGCCTACATGGGGTTCGTGCAACGGAATAAATTGTTCCTTCTTTCTTGTGAGCGTGTTGTAAATACTTAATGGATGTTCCATATCTGTTTATCTTTATTGATCGCACAAAGATAATGCCTTTGTCTGTTTCGAGCAATCTTCGCAGCAACCTTTTAATACATAGTTGATACTTTCCAATGTAAAATTACGGGGCAACTCGACCATCGGAACCGGAATATTCCGCAGACAGAACGTCCGGTGACACTTTAAACAGTAAAAGTGCGCATGAAGTTCATCGACCGAACAGTTGCAGTCGTTTCCACAAACGGAATACTTTAGCGAGCCCGACCCGTCGTCAATGCAATGGATCAGATGATGCTCCAGAAAGAGGTTGATCGTTCTCGATACAGTCGACTTGTCCACCGTATCCAGGTAATTCTCGAGATCGAGCAGACAGAAAGCCCGTTCGAACTGCATCATCGCTTTCAGGATCAGCAGGCGTATAGCGGTCGGTTTGATCTCCCTCCGGTTCAGTATATCTAAATAAACTTCCATATCCCTTTATTTATTTGTTTTCAATATCCTGACGGCATTGAGGATAGCCAGCAAGGCTACTCCCACATCCGCAAAGACAGCTTCCCACATCGTGGCGATGCCACCAGCTCCCAGAATCAGTACGGCCAGCTTGACTGTGAATGCCAGCGTGATATTCTGCCACACGATGTTACGCGTGAGCTTTCCGATGCGTATGGCTGTCGCCACTTTGACGGGCTGGTCTGTCTGGATCACTACATCTGCCGTTTCGATAGCCGCGTCGCCACCCAGTCCGCCCATGGCGATTCCGATGTCGCTCAGGGCAAGCACCGGAGCGTCGTTGATGCCGTCGCCAACGAAAGCAATCTTGTTTGCCGCGTTCCGTTTCAGTTCTTCCAGGTGGGCGACTTTCCCCTCCGGCAACAGGTCGCCGTAAGCCCGTGTGATTCCTAAACGGGAAGCTAAGTTAGAAACAATTATTTGTTTATCGCCCGATAAGATCTCCAGGTTATTAATATTTAATTCTTTTAATTGTTTGATAGCTTCGGCGGCATCTTCTTTCGGCGTGTCGGCAAGCAGGAGAGAACCGGCATATCGACCGTCGATTGCACAGGCAACGATTGTACCGGGAATATCTTCCATTCGGGTGGAACATAAATTCCTCTCGAGAGAAATTCCATTTTCTCCCGAAGGGAACGAAATCCCTTCCGAATCCAACAGCCGGGTATTGCCGACCAATATTTGCTTCCCGCCAATCTCCGCTTTCAATCCGTATCCGGCCAGTTCGGTTGTTTCGATGGATGTATTGATCGCTATTTGCCGGTTTTGTGCATAGGCCAGAATAGCTTTGGCAATGGGGTGATTGCTCCTGCTTTCTACGGAAGCAACGATATGGAGCAATTCTTCTTCCGAAACGTTACCTGCCATAGACAGGCTTTGCACTTTGAACAGTCCTTTCGTCAGCGTCCCGGTCTTATCGAACACAACCGTATTGATCTTCGTGATCGCATCCAGATAATTGCCACCTTTAAACAGGATGCCTTGCCGCGAAGCCGCCCCGATCCCGCCGAAATAACCGAGCGGAATACTGATAACGAGCGCACAAGGGCAAGAGATAACTAAGAATACCAGCGCTCGGTAAAGCCAGTCGTTGAAGATAAACGGGAAATCCGGCTGCATTAGCGAGTAAAGGAACGGGATAAGAACGATCAGGAAAGCCAGCCCCGTCACTATCGGCGTATAAATACGGGCGAACTTGCGGATAAACAGCTCTGCTGGGGCTTTCCGTTCCGAGGCGTTTTGTACCAGTTCGAGGATGCGTGCCAGCGTGCTCTGATTATAAGGTCTGGTTACTTCCAGACGGATCACTTTGTCGGTCACGATCATTCCCGCCAGCACTTCCTCGTCGCGGACAATCGTGCGCGGCAAGCTTTCGCCGGTCAGCGCGGCGGTGTTGAAAGCGGCTATCTCGCTCAGCAGTTTCCCGTCGAGGGGAACTCTTTCGCCGGCTTTTACTTCGATGATCGCTCCTACGGGGACTTCCGAAGGGGGAAGCGTCACCTGTTCATTCTGCCGGATCACGGTGGCCGTCTCCGGCCGTACATCGAGCAATGCGCTGATATTGTTGCGGGCTTTATCGAGCGCCTTACCCTGGAACAGTTCTCCAATGGAGTAAAACAACATCACGGCAACCCCTTCTGGATATTCGCCGATATAAAAAGCCCCGAGCGTAGCGATACACATCAGGGTGAATTCGCTGAACACATCTTTTTCCCGTATGCTCTCCAACGCTTCTTTCATCACCGGCAACCCGACCGGCAGATAAGCCAGTACATACCAGCAAAGCCGCATCGTCTGATTGAAAAACGGTGCTTCCGCAGCTTGCATAACGATGCCCCCTAATAACATCAGAAAAGAAATGGCCGGAAGAAGATAAGGAGAAGTCTGTTTCTTCTTTTCGGTATGACAATGATTACAACTACAATTTCCCATATCTGTAAACGATTAATTTATTAACCTGATGCAAAGGTAAAGCAAACAGGCTGCAACAAAGTTGCAAAGAATATGTATATTTGTCCGGTAAACAGTTAGACAACAGATAATATGAAAAACACTCGAACATTTATTGCTCTCTTATTCTGTCTGGTCATGCTAGGTTCTTGCTCTCAGGCAGACAATCCGTACGATTTATCGAACTTCGGTCTCGTTCCCGATACGAAGGAGAATGCATCGCCTTTGATGGCAAAAGCTTTGGCGCAGATTGCCGCCTCGCATACCGGCAACGACACGATCACGATCGTCCTTCCCCGGGGACGTTACGATTTCTATCCCGAAGGAGCAGCTCAGAAAGAATATTTTATCTCCAACCACGATCAGGATAATCCGAAACTGGTAGGACTTCCTTTCGAACAGATGAAAAACATCGTTTTCGATGGGCAAGGCTCCGAATTGATCTTTCACGGGCGCATGCTGCCTGTTTCTCTGATCAATTCCGAAAACTGCACGTTGAAGAACTTTAGTATCGACTTCGAAAACCCGCATATCAGCCAGGTGAAGATATTGGAAAACGACACCCTAGCCGGAGCAATCACGTATGAAGTAGCTCCCTGGGTACAATACGAAATACGCGACAGTGCTTTCGTAGCCAAAGGCGAAGGCTGGGAACGCTCGCCCGCCTGGGGTATTGCTTTTGAAGGCGATACCAAACGGCTGGTGTACACGACAAGCGACATTGCAGTCGGCTCGAAAGGCGTTTCCGAGATCTCTCCCCGTGTAATCAAATCTACGAAATGGAAGAATGCAAAGCTCGTTCCCGAAACAGTCGTTACCATGCGCGGTTACGGCCGTCCGACACCGGGCATCTTTGTCTCTTATGATACGAACACGACGCTCCAGAGTATCCGCGTTCATTATGCCGAAGACATGGGCTTACTGGCTCAGATGAGCGAGAACATCACACTCGACCATTTTTCCGTTTGCCTGCGTGGCGACAGCGACCCGCGTTATTTCACAACCCAGGCGGATGCCACCCACTTCTCCGGCTGTAAAGGGAAGATCGTCTCCATAGAAGGTTTATACGAAGGGATGATGGACGATGCGATCAATGTGCACGGCACGTATCTGAAAGTGCAAAAACGTGTGGACGACAAGACACTGGTCGGCGAATACATGCATCCGCAAAGCTACGGTTTCGAATGGGGTTTCCCGGGAGATGCCGTCCAGTTTATCGACTCGAAGGCAATGGAGATCCTGGGCGATCCGAACAAAATAGCGGCTATCAAGGCAGTCGACAAACCGTCGGCACATGGAGCCAAGATGTTTGAAATTACTTTCGAATCTCCTGTCGATCCGGCCATCAGCGAAGCCGGCACTTTCGGTATCGAGAATCTGGAATGGACGCCCGAAGTCTATTTTGCCAAGAATACGATCCGCAACAACCGTGCCCGCGGTTCCCTGTTCAGTACGCCGAAGAAAACGCTGGTGGAAAAGAACATCTTCGACCATACTTCGGGTACGGCGATCCTGTTATGCGGCGATTGCAACGGTTGGTTCGAGACCGGCGCCTGCCATGATGTGACGATTCGCTACAACAAGTTTATCAACTCACTGACTAATATGTTCCAGTTTACCAACGCCGTTATCTCCATCTATCCCGAAATACCTGATCTGAAAGACCAGAAAAAGTATTTCCACAGTAATATCGTGATCGAGCTTAACGACTTTGAAACGTTCGATGCCCCGATCCTCTATGCCAAATCGGTCGACAGACTGGTCTTCCGCAATAACATCATCCGGCAAAACAACGATTATCCGGCTTTCCATTGGAACAAACACCGTTTCTTCTTCCAACGTGTCGTTAATTTCGATATCAAGGACAACCAGTTCGATGGCGGGTTTGATGAGAAGAAGGATTTAAGGTTTGAGAAATAGTAATTGAGTTCATATAAAAAAGAGTGTGCTCCCGGTGGGTGCAGTAACTACTGGAAAACAGCCGCGCGGTTTTGAAGGAAAATACTTACACTTTTCCCTAAAAACCGCGCGGCTTTTATCCTATATCCTGTTACACTGAAAGTGGAACGTGAAAGCAAGGTACTGAGTTCTCTTACTCCATCAACATAAAATCTAACTGTTTACGTTCCAGATTGGCGTTTGCTATCTTGACGGTGACAGGGTCTCCCAAACGGAAACGGCGTTTCTTACGACGTCCGATCAGGCTATAAGTTTCTTCGTCCATATCGTAGAAGTCATCACCTAGATCGCGGATCGGGACAAGGCCTTCGCATTTGTTTTCGTTCAGCTCGACATATAATCCCCATTCGGTAACACCGGAGATCACACCGTCGAATACCATACCGAGCTTATCCTGCATAAACTCAACCTGCTTGTATTTGATGGAAGCGCGTTTGGCATTGGCCGCCACCTGCTCCATCGTTGAGCAATGGTCGCATTTTTCTTCATACTTCACTTTCTGCACACTGCGTCCGCCTTCCAGGTAACGTTCGAGCAAGCGGTGAACCATCATATCCGGATAACGGCGGATGGGAGAGGTGAAATGCGTATAATATTCGAACGCCAAGCCGTAATGCCCGATATTCTCTGTCGTATAACGTGCTTTCTGCATGGAGCGGATAGCCAGTGTCTCTACTAGGTTTTCTTCCGGCTTACCGTTTACGTCATCCAATAAACGGTTCAGGTTGCGGGAGATATCGATTTTGCTGCCGTCCGTTTTCATCTTATAGCCGAAACGACGGATGAAGCTGGCGAAATTCTCCAGTTTATCGGGGTCCGGCTGTTCGTGGATACGGTAGACAAACGTCTTCTTCGTTTTTCCCTTAGGTACTTTGCCTACGAATTCAGCCACCGTGCGGTTTGCCAGCAACATGAATTCTTCTACCAGCTTATTGGCATCTTTCGATTCCTTTATGTAGGTGCTGATCGGTTTACCCGTCTCGTCGATTTCAAAGCGTACCTCAAAGCGGTCGAAGTTGACGGCTCCGTTTTTGAAGCGTTTCTCACGCAACTTCTTTGCCAGAGCGTCCATCTTCAATATCTCGTCTTTATAATCGCCTTCGCCGGTTTCAATCACCAGCTGTGCTTCTTCGTAGGTAAAACGGCGGTCGCTCCTGATCACTGTACGCCCGATACGCGACTTCTTCACATCGGCTTCGTCGTTGAGTTCGAAAATGGCAGAGAAGCTTAGCTTCTCCTCGTCGGGACGCAGCGAACAGATTTGATTACACAGACGTTCGGGCAACATCGGGATCGTGCGGTCTACGAGGTAAACAGAGGTCGCGCGGCTTTCCGCCTCGCGGTCGATCAGGCTTTCGGGTTTTACATAATGGGTTACATCGGCGATATGCACGCCTACTTCCCAGTTCCCATTATCCAACTTGCGGATAGAGAGGGCATCGTCGAAGTCCTTGGCGTCTTTTGGGTCGATGGTGAAAGTCAGTACATTACGGAAGTCTTCGCGCTTAGCGATTTCTTCTTCCGAAATGGTGTCCGGTATTTTATTGGCTGCTTTTTCTACGTTTTCAGGATATACATACGGCAGGTCGAATTCGGCAAGTATGGCATGCATCTCCGTCGTGTTCTGTCCGGCAACACCTAAAATATCGACTACCTCACCCAGCGGGTTCTTGGCATCTTCTGGCCATTCTACGATACGGACGATCGCTTTATCACCGTTCTTACCGCCTTTCAGCTTATCTTTCGGGATGAAAATGTCGTTGGCAAGCGTCTTATTCTCGGTAACGAGGAAAGCAAAACCTTTTGCCACCTGCAATTTGCCGACAAAGGTCTTTTTCTGGCTTTCCAGCACTTCGATCACCTCGGCTTCCGGCTCGGCGCCTTTGCGTTTGGCGAACAGCTGTACTTTTACTTTGTCGCCATCCATCGCATGTCCCGAATTACGTTCGGCAACGAATACAGGCGTACCGCCGTCTTCCGGCATAAATGAATTTTTTCCATTACTGCGGCGTCCGAATGTACCGATAGCAGTTGTGCCCAGACCGTTATACCGGTAACGGCCGCGGTCTATTTCCGTAATAAAGTTTTCAGCAGAAAGGTCGTACAGGATATCTACAACCTGGAGCTTTTGCACCTGGCTTTCTACGCCAATCAGTTTGCTAATCTGTTTATAGTTAAATGGTTCTTTGGGAGAGGACTGAAAAACAGAGATGATCGAATGAAGCATAGCTTCCTTCTTCATACGTTTTCCTTTACCTTTTTTCGGTTTGTTTTCTTTGTTGTCCTTTTTCCCGGATTTGTTTTTCGTCATATATTTCTTTCGTAATTAAATAGGAGATATTGCATCTCTCTACAAAATAAACAATTATAATCGAGATACTGTTTGCAAACAGTATAAATTATAGTGTCTATCCTGTTATTATTTGAATCGGTATGGTTCGGGACCGCTAACTCCGGGCTTACAGACGAAAAGGCTGCCGCTAAGCGGGTATTTCTCCAGATCCTTTTCTGAGAGACCTGCACGCGCCGTTGTTATGTAGAGTGTATCCATATCTTTGCCGCCGAATGCGCAGGATGCTACATGAGGAGCCGGCACCTCGACCTTTGCCAGCAATTCCCCTGTTTGAGGATCATAGCAGTAAACACCCGAACCACCCCACTGGGCAACCCAGAGGTGATCGTTGCGGTCGATTGTCATGCCGTCGGGAGCACCTGCGCCGGGAGCCAATGTAACGGCAATGCCGTCAAATTCGATTTCGCCTGTTTGCTCGTCGTACCGGTAACGGGCTATTTTCCCAGTCGGAGTATCGTTATAATACATATATTTTTTATCGGCCGTCCATACGATACCATTCGAGATCGTTACTTTCTCCAACTTCGTGCTGACTGTGCCATTGGGAAGTACGGTATAAAGTGTTCCGGCACCCTGGGGAGCGCCGAAACCCATTGTGCCGATCCATAAACGGCCGGCAGGGTCGCATTTCCCGTCGTTGCAACGTACTTTCCCGGCGTGGTCGGGTATCGGGGCAATCGGCGTGAGGCTGCCGTTGTTCAGGTTTACCCTTACGATTTCATCCTGCAAAGACACCACCACTGTACTGTCGGTTTCGGGCACTACCGTTGATACCATACGGTCGAACTCCCATGTTTTGCAATCGTGTTTCTCGGGATAAAATTCATACAGTTTCTTCCCTTCGATATCCACCCAGAATAATGTATTTCTGTCCGGATGCCAGATAGAGCCTTCGCCGGTTGTTGCTTCAGCTTTAAAAGCCAGTTCGGGAGTAATCGTCTCCGGTGCAGGCGAGCATGATGCGCCTGCTATGAAAGGTATTGTCGACATAAGAATTCCAATTAAGTTTTTCATGGTGAATATTCAGTTTCTCAGTTTCTTATATGCTACAAATATATACATTTCTATGATTTAATATCCATAACAATAGTATGAATATAGAGAAAGGTTGTATTTTTGCAAACTCTAAATAAGCAAAAAGAAAACAATGCATTACTTCTCACATATCTTGCCAAATGGTCTTCGTATAGTACATTTACCGATGGAATCGCCGGTTTCATATTGTGGTTTCGCCGTAAATGCCGGAACCCGTGATGAAGAAGCGAACGAGTTCGGGCTGGCTCATTTCGTAGAACACATGATGTTTAAAGGAACTGAAAAGCGGAAAGCCTGGCATATCCTGAACCGGATGGAGAATGTGGGGGGCGAACTGAATGCTTATACGACGAAAGAAGATACATTTGTCTATTCCATCTTCATGGAAGAACATTATCAGCGGGCGTTCGAATTACTGACCGACTTGATCTTTCATTCGCAGTTCCCGCAACAGGAGATTGAGAAAGAGGTGGATGTGATCCTGGATGAAATCAATTCGTATGAGGACAGTCCTTCGGAGCTTATCTTCGATGAATTCGAGAATTTGCTTTATGACGGGCATACTTTGGGGCATAATATATTAGGGGATGAGGCGTCTTTGCTGACTTTCAATTCCGAGTCGGGGCGTTCGTTTATGCATCGCTTTTATGCACCGGAGAATATGGTGTTCTTCTCGATGGGACGTATGGATTTTAAGAAGATCGTGAAACTGGCGGAAAATCTTTTGTCGGATATCGCTTTCCCGGTAGCAGCGCGTAACCGGGTGGCTCCTGCCGAAATCGCTCCCTGTGTTAAGAAGGTACATAAAGATACGCATCAGGCTCATGTGCTGATCGGCAGCCGTGCTTACAGTATGCACGACGAGAAATGGATACCGCTGTTTCTGCTTAATAATATATTGGGCGGTCCGGGAATGAATAACCGGTTGAATGTTTCGCTCCGCGAGAAACATGGATTGGTTTACAATGTGGAGTCGAACGTTACTTCCTATACCGATACCGGGCTGGCCAGCATCTATTTCGGTACGGACCCGAAGAATATGAATAAGGCATTAAAGCTGGTTCATAAAGAACTGGGGAAGCTGCGCGAAGTGAAATGGTCTGCCACGCAACTGGCTGCCGCCAAGAAGCAGGTGATTGGCCAGTTGGGCGTCTCCGGCGATAACAAAGAGGGGCTTTTCCTCGGACTGGGCAAAAGTTTCCTGCATTACAACCGCTACGACACTCTTCCGGAAGTCTTTTCCAAAATAGAGAGCCTCACAGCCAATGATATTCTGGAAGTGGCTAATGAGGTGTTTGCTCCGGAAAGGCTGTTTAGTTTGATCTATCAGTAATCTGCTAAAAAGTAAGTTCCAGCCAACGGGAAAGGAATACATCGTATACTGCATACCAGGAACTGTGTAAGTCTTCTTCCTGATAGATCATTTCTTTTTCCAGTAGCGCATCGAGTGCACGTTTGGAATTTGATGGTGTCCCTATTTTATATTTCTGTATAAAATCCTTGGATTGAGGTTGATATACTTTCCCTTCTTTTGCTATTGCAATCAGCAGTTGCCATTGTACCGGACTTAATAAATGCCGGTATTGAATGTAAGTTGCCTGTTGGGATAATAACAGGTTATTGCAAATGATTTTAATATCTTCCGGTTTGATTGTTTTTAACGGAGATGCATACGCGTTATTACAAACAGCTTGTGTGTAGTAAGTATGCAACCTTGTCCATTCAAGGATAAAGTGTACGGCTTCATCGCTGATCTTTTTCCCGCCTTCTTCAAACTTGCTTTTAATGAAAGCATGGTATTTTTCCTCGGGAATAGTATTTAAGTTCATGATTCGGGTACTCGAGAAAAACGGGCGTTTGGCACTGTTGAATATCTCAGACATCATGTGCTTGTTGCTCCCGCTGAATATGAATTGAACTTTCCGAAGATTTTGTATATGCGAGCGAAGTAATGCTTCCGTATTTGTTTCCGAATAGTTCGCAACCTGTTGGAATTCATCTATAGCGATGACTGTCTGCTTGTCCTGGTTTTCTAAAAACTGGAATATGCCGCTAAGTGTTCTTTCTGCCATTTTAGCTTCCGTAAATCCGAAGCTTACTTCTGGTTCGCCGGTCAATGGATCGTAGGAGATGATCGGATGAAAGCCTTTTAACAAATCGAGAAATCGTTTGCCGAAGCTTTTATGTTCGGGAATTTGTTGCAGAATGGCTTGCGAAAGGTTCTCTGTGAATTCCTTTATATTTTGTGTCGGGTATATATCCGTATAAATGCAATGATAAAAGTTTTCTGTGTTTAATTCATCAAAAAAGCGATGAATTAAGGCTGATTTCCCTAATCTGCGCAAGGAAATAAGAGTCGTATTGACCTTGTTCTCTACTTGTTCTCTAAGAGTAGATAATTTATCCTCACGATCGCAAAAGAAAGATTTGCCGGCGTAACCGGTTATTGGAAACGGATTTATATTATTTGCAGCCATACTGACCCCTTTTTTATTGATGCAAATATACGGTTTTTTTATCATACAAAATGTATCATACAAAATGTATGATGGCTTTTACCAACATTCCGCTTTGTCTGCCAGTTCCGGGATGCTGTTTTTGCTGAAGACGGGATTGCTTATCCCTTTGCGTTTCTGGGCAATATAGTCGTTCAGCAGAAGGAATGCCTGACGGCTGAGCAAAGAGATGGCGATCAGGTTGCAGATAGTCATCAATCCCATTGTTATATCAGCAAGGCTCCAGGCCAGATCTAGGCTGGCTAAAGCACCGAACATCACCATTCCACCGACCAGCAGGCGGTAAACGAATAACACACTCCGCTTTTGTGTGACGAACCGGATATTGGCTTCGCCGTAATAATAGTTCCCGATAATACTGCTGAATGCAAACAATAGGATGGCGACGGCTACAAAAATACTTCCGATAGCACCGACCTCGTTGGTCAGTGCATGCTGCGTTAATTGTACTCCATTTACCGAACCGTCGAGCGGGGCGCCACTAAACAAAATAATAAACGCCGTACAGGTACAGATGATCAGGGTGTCGGTGAAAACGCCCAAAGTCTGGATAAGCCCTTGCTTTACCGGATGCGAGATATCGGCTGTGGCAGCCACGTTCGGTGCCGATCCCATACCGGCCTCATTACTGAACAGCCCCCGTTTGATTCCCTGCATCAGCGCGGCGCCGATACTTCCTCCAAGCGCCTGCTCCCAACCAAAGGCATTACCGATGATCAGTTCGATAACAGCCGGCAATTTTCCTATATTGAAAAGCACGATTCCCAGTGCGAGCGCCACATATCCGAGTGCCATTACCGGGACGATAATACTACTTACTTTAGCAATCCGCTGGATGCCGCCGAAAATAATCAGAATGGTAAGGACGGTTAATATCCCGCCAATAATCCGGTGGTCGAAGCCGAATGCTCCTTCCCAGGCGGCACAGATTGTATTACTTTGTACAGAATTGAAAGCGAAACCAAAGGTGACGGATATTAATACGGCAAAAAATACGCCCATCCATCGTAGCCCGAGTCCGCGCTCCATATAATAAGCCGGCCCTCCGATGAAAGAATCTTTTCCTTTTCTTTTATACAACTGGGCTAATGTCGATTCGACAAACGCGCTGGATGCTCCCAGCAAGGCGATGATCCACATCCAGAAGACTGCTCCTGGTCCTCCGATAGCAATAGCTGTAGCTACTCCCGCCAGGTTGCCTGTTCCTACGCGGCTGGCCAGTGATACGGCAAAAGCCTGGAAAGAGGAGATATGTTTTTCACCGTTTTTAGGTTTTCCGGTCGAGTCTCCCAGCAATTTTACCATTTCTTTTATCATCCGGAACTGCACGAAACGGGTTTTCAAGGAAAACCATACGGTACATCCCAATAGCATGATAATTAGTATATATGACCATAAAACATCGTTGATGGCACTAATCCAGGTGTTTAATATATCCATGTGTCTTGTTTGTTTTAGCCAAAGATAGAAGTTTTCTTTTATACTGTAAGCTAAGATGTTAAACAGGTGTGAAAAAAATAATTTTATTTTTCTGCCTGAATGATGTAACCTTTTCCCGTATCTCTTCGTCTTATTCACAGAAACAAACAAGAAAGCAGGAAAGGCCACCCTGCCGAAAAGAAATAAACAATAAACTTATGAAACGGATTATATTCGGGATCATGCTGCTTGGCTGCATGGTACAGGGAGTTTTTGCTCAAAATTTAGGGATAAAAGGTTTGGTAAAGGATGGACGGAATAAAGAACCGCTCGAGTTTGCCAATGTTGTTCTGCAAACTACTGACTCGGTGTTCATTCTTGGAACAACTACCGATGGAAAGGGGCGTTTTGCATTGGATAAAGTGAGTGTAGGTGATTACCTGCTGGCTGTATCCAGCTTGGGGTGTGAAACGCAATATGTGTCTTTGAAGGGGTTTAATAAGAGTGTCGTTCTGAATGATATCCCGATGGAAGATGCGGCCGTTTCGCTGGATGGCGTCACAGTCAGTGCTTCCAACACCAGTAGCCGCTCAGACCGTAAACTGGTGTTCCCTTCCGAACGTCAGGTGAAGGCTTCTACCAACGGAATGGACTTGCTGCAACAGCTGATGTTGCCGAAGATACAGGTGAACCCGATGTCGGGTGAGATTAAAGTGCCGGGAAACGGTGAAGTCCAGCTTCGTATTAACGGGGTGAAAGTAGAGATCGATGAGGTCAAAGCGTTATTGCCTGCCGATATTGTTCGTATCGAGTTTCATGATAATCCGGGGTTACGTTATGGGAATGCGGAAGTCGTACTCGATTATATTGTCCGTCGTCCGGAGACAGGAGGTAGTTTTAGTGTGGATATGAGCCAGGGACTGAATGCTTTGTGGGGTGAACATCGTGTTTCGGGAAAGATCAATCATAAAAAATCGGAATTCGGAGCTTCTTATCGGATTGGGCCGCGCGACTTTTACGGTCTTTCCAGGGATAACGAGGGAATATTCCATTTGGCGGATGGCACCGTTCTGCATCGGAAGGAGGAAGGTATTCCTGCTCATGGGCGTATGTTTATGCACAACCTGAACCTGAATTACAGTGTACAAGATCCCGAAAAATATTTGTTTAATGCCACTTTCCGTTATTGGAATAACCATCAGCCGCATTGGGATTACCGCGGTACTTTATCTAATCAGGATAATCTGGCGGACTATGTGGATATGGTAGACTTGAATAGTAGTGATAACCAGGTGCCGGCGTTAGACTTATATTATCAGCGTAATTTGAAGAACGACCAGACGCTGGTCTTCAACGTGGTAGGCACTTACAACCGCACTTCTTCCCATCGCTTTTATCAGGAAAGCCGCGGTGAAGATTTGCTGACAGACATTAATAACCGCGTTTCCGGTAATAAATATTCCCTGATCGGCGAGGCTATCTATGAAAAGAAGCTGACGAATGGAAACCGTCTGAGTGGTGGTATCCGTCATACACAGTTTTTTTCTGATAATAAGTATCGGAACGGACATGATTATGATACGCACATGGATCAGTCGGAGAGTTATCTCTACGGAGAGTTCAAAGGGAGAGTTAAAAAGCTGGATTATACGCTGGGAGTCGGCGCATCGCGTTCGTTCTACAAACAGGAAGGTACAGATGATTCTTACCAGTATTATACATTTAATCCCCGCTTTACATTGCAATATGCTTTACCCGGACAATCGTTTCTCCGCCTGAGGGGCTCTGTCGGTAATTCGTCTCCTTCTTTAGGAAATCTGAGTGCAATCGAGCAGGTAATCGACTCTTTGCAACTGCAACGTGGTAATCCAACGCTGGAAGCTTATATGCGTTACCGTCTTGCCCTTACCTACGAGTATCAGAAAGGAATTTTCTATACTAACTTGGATGGCGCTTACGAATATCTGCCCAACCCCATTATGGATGAGAAATACCAGGAGGGAAATAAGATTATCCAGACCTGGAATAACCAGAAAAACTGGCAGCGTGTGACCGGTTCTGCCATGTTCCGCGTCGGACCGATCAAGGATGTTCTGCAATTCTCTTTTACCGGTGGTGTAAACCATTATATCAGCAACGGTAATACTTATTCCCACCGTTATACAAACTGGTATTGCGAAGCGCAGGCGTCGCTAACCTGGAAGGAGTTCATGCTGATGTATCAACTGAATACGAACTGGAACTGGTTCTGGGGAGAAATACTGGATGGCGGCGAAAATATCCAGATATTTATGCTGCGTTACAGTCATAAAAATTTATCGCTAGGCGTTGGTGCATTCAATCCGTTCTCCGATAATTATAAGGTAAAGACAGAAAACTGGAATCAGTATGCTTCTTACAAGAAGGCAATGTATATCAAGGAAAGCTCCCGGTTGTTCGTCGCTTCGGTTACCTATAACTTCTCGTTCGGACGTACTTACAAAGCCGGACAGAAACGTTTGAACAATGCTGATAATGATTCAGGTGTAATGAGTACGGGGAAATAATATTCTTTGTATCTTTGAGGGAAATTAAAGCGTATAAAGTATGAAAGCAATTGAACCCAGTCTGATAAAAGACAATTTTATCGAAATTATCGGGAAAGAATGGATGCTGGTAAGCGCCGGCGACAAGGATAAGTTTAACATGATGACTGCCAGTTGGGGCGGTGTGGGCTTCCTCTGGAATAAACCGGTGGTGTTCGTATTCATCCGTCCGGAACGTTACACCCGCGAGTTTGTCGATAAAAAGGGCTGTTTTACGCTCTCTTTCCTGGGCGAGGAGCATAAAGCGGCTCATCAAATATGCGGAAGTAAGTCCGGACGGGATATCGATAAGGTGGCTGCAATAGGTCTGACTCCTTATTTTACGGAATTGGGTAATCCTGGGTTTGAGGAATCCCGCCTGACGTTGGAGTGTAAAACGTTGTATGTAACCAAGATGGATAAAGATTGTTTCATCGATCCGGCTCTCTATGAGAAATGGTATAGCGCATTGGCAGGCAATCTGCACAATGTCTATGTGGCGGAAATCCTGAATGCCTGGGAGAAATAGTCTTATTTTATTCCCAATTCCTTGAGCATTTGCTCCGTATGAGTCAGGAGATACTTTGTCAATTGATAATGTTGTGTTTCCTCATACGGGGTGATATGCGCTCCGTCTTCATCGATCGAATAGATATCGGCTCCCGGATAAGCCATGATGATAGGTGAATGCGTGGAAATGATCAACTGGCATCCCTGCGCAACCAGTTCCTGTATCCTGACCAGCAAAGCCAGTTGGCGTTGAGGCGAGAGGGCTGCTTCCGGTTCATCAAGGATGAAAAGCGTGTTTCTTCCGGCATAATTAAGGAAGGTGCTGAGAAAGCTTTCCCCATGCGATTGTTCCAGCAAACGGTGTCCGCCGTATGCTCCCATTGAATAATCGCGTCCGTACTTTAGAATATCCTTCATCGATTTGGCATCTATTTCGGCCGCATGTTCGAAGAATGACTCGGCGCGGAAGAAGAAATGATCGAAGGGTTTCCGTTCTTCAATCAGTTGGATGCATTGGGGCAATACATTCGAATAGGATTTCCAGGCTTCATTGCCATCGTATAACATACCCTGGCTATCCTCATCCCGTTCTTCGTATTTGAACATGATTCCTTCCAGCAAGGTCGATTTGCCGGCACCATTCTCGCCAACCAGGAAAGTGACCGGTTTGCGGAAAACGATCGAATCGATGTATCGTACGGCTGCTGCCCGGAACGGGTATTTCAGATCCTCGACGGGTCCTTCTATTTCGGACGGATTGAGTAGTTTGACTTGTTTGAGGTAAATCATAGCTTTCTTTTTTACAAATGTATATAAACTTCTTCGCTTATTCAAATGAAAGGTAAGGCATCAGCCTTTCTTTGTCGGTTTCCGTAAATTCTTCCAACAGTTGAAGATTCTCCCACCCAGTGAGGTTTCCTTTTTGTTTCCGTAGCCGATCGATAACGCGCACTTGCTCGAAGCTCAGGTAAGGATGTTTGCATAAGTCTTTAAATGTCATTTCATTGACCTTTAAACGACGGACAAGCGATGTGTCTGCCGAAAACCACGATTTCATCGCATTATATCGTTCATCATCGATGCCGTACACTTCGCCGAGTTGGGTAACGGAATGGAAACCACCCAATAAGTCTCTGTATTTAACGATACGGCGGGCAAAAGTACTTCCTATTCCGGGTACTTTTTTTAAGTATGGTCGTATTGGCAGCATTCAGTTCGACGACTGTTCCGGCAGGATATTTTTCGACTTTGGGAAATGTCTTTCTTCCAGATGTGTTTTTAATTTCTCTCGGGAGGAATTTGGATTCCTTTCGGAAGGAATTATTTTTTCTCCCGGATGTAGCTGTTTTGCCTTTTCGGGATTGGGTCTGTCAACTATTGTATTTCGAGTAGTTTTGATCGGTTCCGTCACTTGCTTATTTTCATTGGAAGTATAATTCTGTTTATTATCTGTCACCAATAAAATAATCCAGGAAATGGATATCAGGCAAAGTGGGAGAGTCAACGCTTTGCGTTCCCCTTTTGAAAAATAGAGTAAATCTCGCCAGTTCATAGTTTATAATAGTTTATGGTTTTATATTTCTTGATTTTCTTGCTTGAGTAAATGAATACTCTTTTGTAAAGATATAAGTTACCAGCGGATAAGCAAGTAGCTTATATCTTTTATTTTTCAGAACAGGGCGGCGATCTTTTTGATCAGTCCCAATTCGTTCAGGAAGATAATGCCGATGGCTACGGGAGCGATGTATTTGACGAAAAAGGGGTAGGTATTGAAGAAGTAGAAAGGAATAGTTCCCTCATTCGTCAATTCCGCTTTCAGGATCTTTTTGTCGATGCGCGTGCCGACGAAGATACAGATTAGCATTCCACCTAGTGGTAACATGATTTTAGCCGTCATGTAATCGAGGGCATCAAAGAAAGTCAATCCGAAAATGGTCGCTTCCTTTAAAACACCGAAAGACAAAGAGCTTAAAATACCTAAGATCAACACACCTGTCGATACAAACCATGCCGCTTTTTTGCGGGACATATGATATTCTTCGTGTACGTAGGCCGTTGCCACTTCATGTAATGAAATGGTGGAAGTCAATGCCGCCAAAGCCAATAAGACGAAGAAAACCAACGACCAGACATTGCCTAGAGGCAATTGCTCAAACACATTCGGCAAGGTGATAAAGACCAGTTCGGGGCCGGCAGTCGGTTCGATTCCGAAACTGAATACTGCCGGAAAAATCATAATACCCGCCAGGACGGCTACGAGTGTATCCAATACTGTCACCTGCAACGCCGTTGTCTGTAGTTTCGTATCTTTTCCGAAATAGGAAGAATAGGTAATCAGGCAACCCATGCCGATGCTCAGCGAGAAGAAAGCCTGCCCCATCGCACTTAATATAACCGACGAATTGATCTTATCGAAATCCGGTTTGAACAGGAATGCCAAGCCTTCGCCGGCTCCGTCGAGCGTGACAGAACGGATACATAAGGCTATCAGAATGAAAAATAACACCGGCATCATGATCTTCGATGTCCGCTCGATGCCTTTTTCTACACCGGAAATGATGGTAAAATGGGTGAGTGCGATAAATACGATAGTCCACCCGATAGGGCGATATATTCCCGAAGAAAAGGATTCGAAATCAGTAGTAAAATCGGCTGCCGTTTTTCCTTGAAGCGAGCCGGTGAATGCCTGAAAAATATATTCCAGCGTCCATCCCGCCACGACGGAATAAAAGCCAAGGATGAGGAATGCCGCCAATACACCGTTGTAGCCGATAATGCTCCATTTTGTACCCGGAGCCATCACCTTGAATGCGCCGGCTGCGTTTTTACGCGAATGTCGGCCGATAAAAAACTCCGTGATCATCACCGGAAGTCCCAGCAGCAGAATACAAACGATATAAACCAGCAAGAAAGCCGCCCCACCATTGGCGCCGACCATATAAGGGAAACGCCAGATATTACCTAATCCTACAGCGCATCCCACGGTTGCCAGAATTACACCTATTTTACTACCAAAGGTTACTCTGTTGTTGTCTACCATAAAATGAAATTGTTGTTATTATTGTTTTTACTCTATGACGATACCGTCTTTTATATGAATGACGCGGTCTGTGTCGGCAGCCAGCTGTTCGTCGTGCGTTACGATAACGAACGTTTGGTGCATCTGGTCGCGCAGTTCGAAGAAAAGGCGGTGCAATTCTTCTTTATTCTTTGTGTCGAGACTGCCCGAAGGCTCGTCGGCAAGGATAACCGCCGGGTTGTTAATCAGTGCGCGGGCAACGGCTACCCGTTGCTTTTCTCCCCCTGAAAGTTCAGCCGGCTTATGCGTCATGCGGTCGGACAGACTCATGAAGTCAAGAATCTCTTTGGCCCTTTTCTCTGCCTCGGATGCCTTTTCGCGGGCGATCAGAGCCGGAATCATTACATTCTCCAAGGCCGTAAATTCCGGGAGCAGTTGGTGGAACTGAAAGACGAAACCGATGTTTTTATTGCGAAAAGCAGCCAGTTCCTTTTCCGACAGCTTCCCGGTGTCAGTCCCGTTAATATACAGATTGCCGGCATCCGGCGTGTCCAACGTTCCGATAATCTGTAAAAGCGTCGTCTTGCCGGCTCCGCTGGGGCCTACGATGGCAACCACTTCGCTCTTATCGATCGTTAGGTCGATGCCTTTCAATACCTGCAAATTTCCGAAACTTTTGGTAATCCCTTGAGTCTGTATCATATTGGTTATATATTTCTTATTACGTATGAGGCCAGATAACAACCGAAAATGGCAGGCATATAAGAGACTGTTCCGGTAGTTGTTCGCTTACACTGTTCGTTTTCCACTTCCACTACGGCATCCGGGTTGGCTATCTCTGTTGAAAAGACGACCGGAATGCCTTTGTTCAGGCCCATTCCCCGCAGGCGTTTGCGTACGGCTTTTGCTAGTGCACAGTTGAAGGTCTTTGAAATATCAGCAATCTTCACTTGTGCCGGGTCGAGCTTTGCTCCGGCTCCCATAGAAGATACGATTGAAATCTCGTGCCGATGGGCGTAATATAGCAAGTACACTTTGGGACTGAGCGAGTCGATGGCATCTACAATGAAATCGTATTTCATGGCAGCAAGCACTTCTTCTGTACGTTCGTCGCGGAGAAACTCGTTGAGTACAGTCAATTTCACCCGTGGATTGATATCCAGCAAACGTTGACCCACTACTTCCGCTTTAGGCATTCCCAATGTCGAATGTAAAGCCGGCAATTGCCTGTTTATGTTGCTTTCATTTACCGTATCGGCATCCACAATGGTTATATGTCCTATTCCGGCCCGGCAAATCTGTTCGGCTGCATAGGCACCTATGCCTCCTAATCCAACGATCAACACATGACAATGCGACAAGTACTCCATCCGTTTAGCACCCAGCAACAGTTCTGTCCGTGTGTTCCAATTGTAACTCATTAATATGTTTTTGAGCACAAATGTAATAAAGGATGCGTAAAAAGCAGTAATATTGTACGCTTAAATTTATATGATTATCCGCATGATGTCCGTTGATTTATTGAACATCATATGAATG
>JAJPZM010000370.1 GCA_021204335.1 Parabacteroides sp.
AAGTTCAACTATACGATAAAAGGAAGTGTAATAGACGTCTATTAAATAAATACTATGTTTAACTCAAAAACTTTTTTATATGCAAGATCCACCAGAATAGAAAAGCAAATCGGAGAGTGTTCCCGCACTCTCCGATTGTAGAGAAAATGATTTAAAATTCTGATTACTAACTTTAAATCAGGTACAAATGTATAAAAAATATCAGGATATAGGAATACTATGTCCGCTCAATTACAGAAAAAGGCCTTAAACATTATGAGACTAACAGTACTATTATTCTTTGCCGGCATATTTTCAGTGTCTGCAACAGTTTACTCACAAGAGGCCAGAGTGACGATCCACGCGGAAAATAAGCGTGTAAGCGAGATTATTACTGAAATAAAAACTCAGACAAATTACTCGTTCTGGTTTGATGTAAAAGATGTGAATGTCAATCGCAAAATCAGTATCCATGCGCAGGACAAAACGTTGGAAGATGTCCTTCATCAGATGTTTAAAGGAGAGAATGTCGATTTCAAATTAAAAGAGAATCACATTATCCTGACCAAAAAAGGTTCCCCTGTCTCCCTGAACAAATTCCAGCAATCGAAAAAGATAACCGGAGTGGTCAAAGACAAACAGGGCTCGCCTGTCATCGGAGCGAATATAGTCCTTAAAGGAATGACGGTGGGTACGATTACCGATGCCGAGGGCAGGTTCAGCCTGGAGACGGACAATCATACGGCTCTTGTCGTCAGCTACATAGGTTTCCTCACGCAAGAGGTCAATATTGCCAATAAAACGGATTTCAATATTATCTTGTCTGAGAATATGACAGACCTGGAAGAAATAGTCGTTGTCGGTTACGGCGTACAAAAGAAGATCAACCTTTCCGAATCGGTATCTTCCATTTCCACCAAGTCGATAGACAAGAGCATGGTTCCGAATACGGTAAACCTGTTGCAAGGAAAGCTAGCCGGTCTGGAAGTGCTGCAATCGTCGGCTAAACCCGGGCAGGACGATCCGGCGATCCGCATCCGCGGTATGGGTTCTTACGGGGCTTCTTCGGCACCTTTGGTATTGGTAGACGGGATCATCGGTTCCCTAACGTCTGTCGCGCCTAATGATATCGAGAGCGTTACGGTGCTGAAGGATGCTGCATCCGCTTCCATATACGGGGCAAGGGCAGCCAACGGCGTCATATTGCTGACGACCAAAAAAAGGGAACAGCAATACGCCTTCTATCGAGTATAAATTCAATATCGGTTTCCAGAATCCGACCAAGACGCTCGACCTGATCTGGGATTCGGCCAAATACATGGAGATGTATAACTCTGCCCGTCTACGTTCCGGCCTGTCGCCTATTTATACCCAGGAGCAGATAGACCAGTATAAAAACGCGACCGACAGGATGCAATATCCCAACTTCAATCGGCCGGAGTATATATTTAAAACGGCAACAGTGCAGAACCATGCCATCAGCCTGGCTAAATCAAGCGAATCCAGCAAATTCAGGCTTGGGTTGAATTACAGCAAACAGGACGGCATCGTGCCGGAGTTCGATTCGCAGAAGTTCAATCTCAATCTGAATTACGAGAATCAAATACATAAGATTGTGAAAGTGGGAACGACGACCAATTTCTTTTACAAGAAAAGTACCGAACCTCAGTCTGCCTGGGAAATCTTTCTGGTCAGAGGCATTTATTCCCATTCTCCTTTAACAATGCCTTATCTGCCTGACGGCAGCGGGCGAAAGTCGTCGGGAAGAATATACGAATCGGAGCCATTCAGCACATTTACACCATTGGCTTTTTCCAATGGGAATGCGCAAAAGGACACCTATTCCGCACAGGTACAGGCTTTTGTAGTAGTAGACATTCTAAAAGACCTGCAATGGGAGACAAGAGGAGCATTCAATTTCGACTATTTTTACCAGAAAGCCCATAGCTATTCAACCCCAAATGAGTTTTATTTCTATCAGAAAAAGGCGGGGATGAACGATTATATGGTTGACGGTTCTGTCGGAAGCCCGAGCATTGTAGGGGTATCGGATTTATCCACCCAATCGTTGTTACCCACAGTTTTCTCGACACTCAAATACAACACGCAGGTTAAAGAGCATGATATCAGCGCTATGATAGGTTATGAACAACAGTCGAACAACTGGCGTTATCTAAGTGGCGGACGTACCATCTTCCCCAGCCCTGATTTAAAAGAGCTGGATGCAGGAAGCCCGGACGGACAGACATTAAACGGTTCTTCCAATGATTGGGCTTTGCAATCCTTCTTCGGACGGGTGGGCTACAACTATGACAGAAAATATTTCTTCGAAGGGAATATCCGTTATGACGGTACTTCCCGGGTAGCCAGTGCACACAGATGGGGTGTATTTCCTTCCGGCTCGGTAGCATGGAACATATCAGAAGAAGGCTTTTTGAAAGACCGCACTCAAAACTGGCTCAACAATCTGAAGTTAAGGGCGTCCTACGGGGTATTGGGTAACCAGGAGATCGGTTTGTATCCCTACCAGGATATATTCGGATATGCCAATTACTCGTATGGTGGTTCGGTAGACCAGGGCGTACTCCTAAGCAAGATGACGGATAAGAACCTAAAATGGGAAAGCACTCGTGTAATCGATATAGGTCTCGACCTTGAAATATTTAACGGATTGTTCGGGCTGAATTTTGACTGGTATAAGAAAAATACGTATGACGTGTTGACCACGCTTCCGGTACCGTCGAGCCTGGGGCTTATCGGTCCGACTACCAACGACGGAGAGTTACAAAACAAAGGATTCGAAATGGAAGTGAAACACAGGAACAATATAGGTGAGTTTTATTACGACGCCAATTTCCAATTATCACTTAACCGGAACAAGCTGGTATCTATCGTAGCTCCGACAAAGGGAGTCAACGAAGTTGGACTTCCTTATGCGTCCCTTTACCTATATGAATGGATCGGAATATTCCAGAGCCAGGAAGATATAGACAAATCTCCCAAACAGATTATCACACCGAAGCCCGGCGATTTGAAGTTTAAAGACCAGAACGGCGACGGACTGGTTAATGAAGAAGACCATAAAAGTTTCTGCCGGTTCCCCGACTTTTTCTATTCT
Source organism: Parabacteroides sp. (assembly GCA_021204335.1). GTDB lineage: Bacteria > Bacteroidota > Bacteroidia > Bacteroidales > Tannerellaceae > Parabacteroides. The sequence goes on from JAJPZM010000370.1 coordinate 3,098, forward strand.
TTCGGATTCAATGCCAGTTGGAAACGTTTCAACCTGTCGGCATTTTTTCAGGGGGTAAGCGGTTCGCACGTCTATTTATCGGACTGGACTGTGTATCCGTTTAGGGAAGGTATTCCACCTAAGACAGAGTTCAGGGATGCATGGACTCCGGAGAATCCGAGCAATACGGTTCCGGCTGTTCACGAATATAGCTACTCTCCTATTTACGGATATCCGTCTACTTATTTGTTCAGGAATTCCTCGTACCTGCGTTTGAAGAACCTGTATTTCTCTTATTTGCTTCCTGAAAAATACTCAATCCGTTCAGATGCAAAGGGCTGACTGTCTACTTCTCAGGAGATAACCTGCTGACATTTACCAATTATACCGACGGAGATCCCGATAGAACCGAAGGGGCGAGCCTGTCGGCATATCCTCAGGTAAGAGTTTTGAATTTTGGATTTAATATTAACTTCTAATCGTTTGAAGCTATGAATAACTTAAGATATTTCTGTTTGGCCAGTATGCTTATACTGTTCTCATTCACGTCGTGTTCCGATTTTCTGGAAAAGAACCCGAAAGACTCTATTTCGAATGCCACTTTCTGGAAAACAGAAGCAGATATCAAAATGGCGTTAGCCGGTTGTTACAGCATGCTGTATCCGTTATCTCCCTTAGGATGGAACCGTCCCTATCTGGACTGCCTGACCGATAACGGCTATTCGCAGTGGGGCGACTACAACTGGAATCTAAGTACCATTTGTATCGGTGACATCAATCCTTCAACCGGTGGATTGTCGCCAAATATATTCGGTAACTATTATGCAGCCATAGCGGCTTACAATTATTTTATCGGCAATATCGATCTGGTGGAAAGCGTAGATGCTTCCGTACGTGACAGTTATGCTGCCGAAGTGAAATTTATGCGGGCGTTGGTGTACTTCGACCTGGTTAATTTTTACGGGGATATTATCTTATATAAAAGCAGCCTCGAAACAGTAGAAGCCGCCAAAGTAGCCCAAAGCCCCAAGAGCGAAGTGCTCGCTTTCGTAAAAGAGGACCTCGACTTTGCGATAGCCAACCTGCCGAACACAGCCTATGCGGGACATGCCGTCCGCGGAAGTGCGCGAGGATTGAAAGTTCGCATATTACTGTATGAAGAAAAATGGGAAGAAGCAGCGGCATTGGCAAAAGAGATAATGGATGAAGGGAAATTCAGCCTTTCCGGCGACTATGAAGGGATCTTCATTTCTGCCGGACAGACCAACAACCCGGAAATCATGTTCTCTACCGTTTACCTCAGCCCCGATTTATCGCAAAGTACCTGCCACTGGACAAATAGTAACAGGGCCTCAGACATTGAATTCGGATGGGGATCGCATATTTGCCCGTACGACAACTTAGTATTCGAATATGAATGTACCGACGGCAAATCCATTAAAGAATCTCCCTTATATGATGAGTCGCAACCCTGGTTGAACAGAGATCCGCGATTGAGATATACGATCCGGATGCCTAACGTGACATGGCCGGGCGGCGAACCCCAGGGCGGTAAGAGCCTGACAGACTATAATATGCAGAAATATGTAGAACTGTCGAAGGCTCCCTTCAACTATTCGCGTCAGAACCAGTACGATACCGATTACGTTCATTTGCGCTATGCCGATATTTTATTAATGTATGCAGAAGCAAAAAAAACGAAGCTTCGGGGCCTGACACAAGCATCTACGACGCGTTAGATGCCATACGCTCGAGGCCGGGAGTCGAAATGCCGAATGTAGACCGCAGCCGGTACAACAGCAAAGAGACCTTGCGCGATTTCATCCGCCACGAGAGAAGGATTGAACTGACTTTGGAAGGAACCCGCTATTTCGATCTGAAACGGTGGAAAACCGGGAAATCGACGTTGGCTAATCTGAAAACGCCCGGCGGCGTGCAACTTGTATTTACGGATTTATTGCCATTTCCTCAAAGCGAAATGGATCTTAATCCAAACCTGAAACAGAATACGGGGCATTAAAACATCATAAACACACATAGAATGAAAAATAGATATTATTTCTTCCTTCTATTCTGTACGCTGATTCTTTTCTCCTGCAAACCAGAGGAGAAAAGAACAGCACAAACAGAAGGATGCTCCCTTGAGAAAGCATACGTATCGTTTCGGATCGGACTGGGGCAATCCCTGCCGGAAGAGCGATATGAGAAATTGCTCGACCTGTTCGACAAATATCCCGGCGTAACTGACGAGATTACTTTTTTCACCTCGACTACCCATGCCGTAATCCCACTGGAAACTTTCACCGCACGGATGAAAGTTCTTAAATCAAGAATGCAGAAAGCCAGAGAGCATGGTTATAAAACAGGAATAAACATTCTGAATACCATCGGACATCACGATGAGAATATGGCGAATGTCCTGAAAGGAGCTTACACCCGCCTGACAGATATCGACGGGAGAACTAGCGAAGGATGTTTCTGCCCCCAACGACAGCCGGTTTATGGATGAATATGTACGTAAAATCTACGAATCGATGGTCGAGGCCAACCCTGATTATATCTGGATCGACGACGATGTCCGTTTCGGTCATAAGTCGATCGGTTATGCCTGCTTCTGCGACAATTGCATGGATATTTTCAACAAAGAGTTCAATACGGATTACTCGAGAGCGGAACTGAAAAAAGCATTTTCGGAAGGCAAAACCGATGACAAATTGGTCATTCGGAACTTATGGTTACAGCATAACCGGAATACGGTTAACAATCTGTTTGCCTACATCGAACACCTGGTGCACACGCTGAACCCGGAAATAAAACTCGGTTTTATGACCGGCGACCGCTTCTTCGAAGGATACGATTTCAACAACTGGGCGCAGACTCTTTCCGGCAACAACCGGACGGAAGTTTCATGGAGACCGGGCGGCGGTTTTTATACCGATGAAGTAAACTCCGGGTTAGCCATGAAAGCCCACGATATAGGGCGACAGGTATCCGTATTGCCTGCCGATATGCGTTGCATCGAATCCGAGATCGAATGTTTCCCTTATCAGCGATTGAAGAAAGGGGCGAACATTATTGCGTTGGAAGCAGCAAGCTACATAGCGTCGGGCTGTACCGGAGTTGCTTATAACGTCCTGTCATTCAACAACGAAGACTTGGATGAATACGAACCGTTACTGGAACTTCTTTCCAAACGACGCCCTTTCTTCGACTTAATAGTACAGCATCTTGGGCGTACCCCCATAAAAGGGATCCAGACTTTCTGGGATAAAAACAGCGCAGTAAGCGGGAATATCGAATCGGGATATTGGAACGGCTGGCCGGGATTAGTCTCTCACGAGCTGTATAATATCGGCTTACCGGCATCCTATTCCAATACAAATGCAGACGTATTCATTCTAGGGAAAAACAATATATATAACCTTTCTTCCCGGGAGATTATCGGTCTATTATCGAAAGGCGTTTATATGGACGTAGAAGCTCTGAACCTGTTAAACGAAAAAGGGTATGGCGAATATACCGGATTTAAAGTAGCCGGGAGCCGGACAGACGATTGTATCGAGCGTCTGACAGACCACCCGCTCAACGGTAAATTTGCCGGCAGGGAAAGAGACACCCGCCAGTCGTTCTGGGATACTCCGCCTATTTCTTTGAAAAGACGGATCCGCAGGCTGAAATTCTATCTTCCGAACTCGACTCCACCTATCTGAATGATTTGCACAACCGTTATTCCCCCCAAAACATTGCGGATTGCACGATGGGTATTATCCAAAATAAACTGGGGGGGGGAAGGATTTGTGTTGCCGGATATTCGCCATGGAGTTTCAACGAAACACTATCGAAAAGCAGCCAGCTCAAAACGGTCTTTCAGTGGCTTTCCCACGACAGGCTTCCCGGATATATCGAATCGTATCATAAAATCAATCTGTGGATACGTGAGACTCAAGAAGGGAACACAACGCTTGCATTTGTAAATTCTTCATTCGATGCGGCAGAAAATGTCGTACTGGCATTGAATACCGACAAAAACAAAATAAAAGTCGTAAACATGGATTGTGAAGAACAGGTTATTTCCGCCCGTAAAGAAGAAGGCAAATACAAACAGTTTATTATTCCGACGGTCGATCCCTGGCAAATACTGCTGATCTGCACCGAGTAAAGAATATCAACCTTATTAGAAACAGAAATGAAACATATTATTATATGGTTATGCTGCCTCGTTGCCCATTTGAACGTTTCGGCAGAACAACTGACATGCAGAGAAACGATCGCATTAAGTGGGGACGACTGGTATATTGCAACCGACAGCCTCAACAGCGGAAGGGATAACCGATGGTATGAAGCTCCGCCGGTAAACCAGACTCAGACAACAAAGGTGCCCTGGGTTATCCAGGATATTTTCAACGATTATCATGGCGTGGCGTGGTATTGGCGTTCCTTCGGGACACCCTTTAACCGGCATGAAGGCGGACGATGCCTGCTCAAATTCCATTCTATCGATTATATGGGGGAAGTCTGGCTGAACGGCCGGTTTGTCGGTAAACATGAAGGGATCGGTATTCCATGCGAGTTCGATGTCACAGATTTTCTGGCAAAAGGGAAAACAAACTTACTCGTAGTAAGGGTTCTCAACCCGACCTACGAACCGATAGAAAGTATTTCCCTGAAAGATACTCCCTGTAACCTGAAACAGTATCCTTATTATAGTAACGCCGTATATAACTCCGGCGGAATTACCGGTGATGTGGAATTGGTATTGGTTCCGCCCGTCCGGATTGAGGATATTTATATTCAGGCCGATTGGAAAACCGGTAAAGTGCTGGCAAATACCAGATTATACGGGGCTGTTCCAAAGAAGAAAAAGGTACCGCTGCTACTTAAATTATGGGATATGCGCACCAGGCAAACCATTGCCAGCCAGCATATCGACGTAATGGTAGATGCAGGGGAGAATTTGGTGGAAACCGAACTGTCGATGCCCCATCATCAGTTATGGAGCCCCAACAATCCGGCTCTTTATCAGGTATCGGCATCAATTAGAATGAATAACTCGGAAGACGAGAAAGCTTACAAATTCGGATTCCGGGACTTCCGCTATAAAGACGGTTACTTCAAGCTAAACGGGAAAAGGATTTTCTTAAAAGGATCAAACTTCAGTACACATTTTCCAATAGGATATACGGTTCCTCTTTCGGAAGATATGTTGCGGCTGGATGTGGTCAGAATGAAAGCTTTCGGCTTTAACTTTGTAAGGATACCTTTCGGTTGCGGGAATCCACGCGTACTGGATATATACGATGAATTGGGTATTATGGTTCACCAGGAGCATTACGGCTCCTGGCAGATGGGAGATTATGGCGGTTATGTTTTCCCACGCGCTCCCAATAACGACGAACTATTGTGCAACCGGTTCGAGAAGTCTATAAAAGAAACGATCATACGCGACCGCAATCATCCTTCGGTTATTATGTGGGGGATTCTCAACGAGTGCTACGACGGAGCTATTTTCAGAAATGCGGTAAAGTTATTACCGGAATTGCGCGCGATCGACCCCGGCAGAATATTCGTCCTGAACAGTGGCAGGTTCGACAATCATAAGGAGATCGGCAGTTTAAGCAATCCCGGCTCTGAAGAATGGGATGTTCCGTATGATGCTCTTTACGATTATCATCCATACGTATGGATGCCTTACAGCAAGGAAACACTGGAATTATTGTCGGGGAAAAAGGCCGGACAGGGAACAAAATACTTTATCACCGAAACCGGTCTCTGCTTCCCTATCAATCTGCCTTCCGAAATAGGTGACTTCCAGCTTTACGGCAATGGAAACTCCGACGATGCGGCCTATTTCAAACGGCAATACAATAAATTTATGACCGATTGGAAAAAGTTCAACCTTTCCGACTGCTGGACGACACCGGACGAATACATCTCCGAGGCTTATAAACTGGCCGATAAATTGCGGGAGACGGCAGAAACCGTGATCCGCTCCAATCCGTACTTAATCTCTTACGTACCGACCAATAGCGTGGCAGATTACAGTATGGGCGAGAGTGTCGCGACGAATTTCAGAAGGATCAAGCCCGAATTGATCGGATCGCTCATGTTGTCGAACAGTTCACTGAGATGGTGTTTATCTACCGAGCCACAAAGCATATACCGGGGAGACAGCATCGAACTCAGTATAAGTATTTCCAATCTGGATGAACTGCCGGCGGGTAACTACCCTGCTACGCTGCAAGTATTTGACGGAGATAAAAAGCCGGTCTATGAAAAGCAATTCAGTGTAACCATCCCTTCCGTAGGAGACGGGCAGGATGTTCCGTTTGCTTTCGAGGTATTGAGAGAAAAGATCCGGATACATTCGCCTGCCGGGAAATATACATTTACTGCTAAATTAGATAGTGGCGTCTATCTTGCAGGTAATGTAACCGACTTCTTTGTATCTGAAAGAGAGAGAGATCCTATACTTCATAACAACCTGGTATTATGCGGTCGCGACTCCATCGTGGAATCCTGGTTGGCTTCCAGAAATATCAAACCCGAACAGATAGAAGACACAAAGGAAGAACAGCAAAAAATCATTTTGATGGTTGGCGATCAGCCGTCCGACAGTTTAACCATGCTATCCGTAGCAAAACGATTGACTTCAGGAAGCATTGTAATTTATACATCACCTAAAACATTCAAAACAGACGAAAGCAGTACCCGATGGTTGCCTCTTGCACAAAAAGGGATCATTGAAGATATGGATGTTGTAGGGGGATATTATCGTGCGGATCGGTGGAGCAAAGCTCATCCTATATTCAACGGGCTTCCGTCCGGAGGAATGATGGACTACAAGTTCTATCGCCATGTGCTTGTTCCTTATGCTTTATCGCAGGAATATAACGTACAGTCCAAAAGGATGCATACATGGGATGAAGTTTCGGAACCGCTGGACTATCCGGATGAAACTGTTTGCGGAGCAACACGAATCAGCCATACGTATTGTTTAGGAGTACATCTAGGCATCTGGAAATTTGGAGAAGGGAAGTTTATAGTTAACACCTTAAACATCGCTGATCATCTTTCTAAAGACCCGGCCGCCGACAAACTGTTCCAAAATATGCTCGGTTTTGCCGACTCATTGATAAAATCACAGCAGGCAAGCCTTCCTTCCAATTTCACAGAGATGTTGGAAGATATCGATTTCATCCGCAAATAAAAAGGGAGCTTTCGGGCCACGAGTGGTCGGAAGCTCCCCCTTGTACATGACCAAATAACCATGTTTATTTGGCAAACAACTCCTTATTTATAACTTATTAAATTTATTGCTTACAGAATGCCTTGAGCCATCATGCCTTTGATAACCTTCATGAAGCCGGCAACGTTGGCGCCCTTCACGTAGTTGACATAACCGCCATCCTGCGTACCGTATTTTACACACTGTTCGTGGATAGACTTCATGATGCCTTTCAGCTTTTCGTCTACTTCTTCTCTTGTCCAGCTCAGTTTCATCGCGTTCTGGGTCATTTCCAAGCCTGATACGGAAACACCGCCGGCGTTGGCTGCCTTACCCGGAGCATACAGGATTTTTGCTTCCAGGAATGCGTCGATAGCTTCCGGAGTAGACGGCATGTTTGCACCTTCCGATACGGCGAAACAACCGTTTGCCAACAAAGTCTTGGCATCGTCGCCTGTTAATTCGTTCTGAGTGGCGCTCGGCATGGCGATGTCGCATTTTTCACCCCAGGGACGCGCTCCCTCAACATATTTACAACCATATTTCTCGGCATATTCACGGATACGGCCGCGATAGAGGTTCTTCAATTCCATAATATAATCCAGTTTTTCACGGTCGATACCGTCCGGATCATAGATATAACCGTCGGAGTCGGACATGGTAACCGGTTTTGCTCCCAGTTCGATCAGTTTTTCAACCGTGTATTGAGCTACGTTATCGGAACCTGAAACTGCAACTACTTTACCTTTGATGTCGATATTGCGGGTCTTCAACATTTCCAGCAGGAAGTAAACGTTACCGTAACCGGTTGCTTCGGGACGGATCAGCGAGCCGCCGAATTCGATGCCTTTACCGGTGAAAGTACCTGTGTTTTCGCGAGCCAGTTTCTTATACATACCATACATATAAGCCACTTCACGTCCGCCAACACCTATATCACCTGCAGGAACGTCTGTGTCCGGACCAATATGACGCCACAATTCCAATACGAATGCTTGGCAGAAACGCATGATTTCAGCGTTTGATTTGCCACGCGGGCTGAAGTCGGCACCACCTTTGCCACCACCCATCGGCAGTGTAGTCAGTGAGTTCTTGAAAGTTTGTTCGAAAGCCAGGAACTTAAGGATTGACTGGTTTACAGAAGCATGGAAACGGATACCGCCTTTGTACGGGCCGATTGTATTGTTATGCTGGATACGATAGCCCATGTTAGTCTGTACCTGTCCTTTGTCGTCTGTCCATGTTACGCGGAAAGAGAAAATACGATCGGGGATGCAGAGACGTTCGATCAGGTTGCTCTTTTCAAACTCAGGATGTTCGTTGTAGGCTTCTTCGATAGTGCCTAACACTTCAGCTACTGCCTGATGATACTCGGGTTCGTTCGGAAATCTTCTTTTTAAGTTGTCTAAAACTTCATTTGCCTTCATAAGAACTGTTTATTTAGAATGTTATACCAATTTGCTATTCGCTACATCCTTTGTTATAGAACGACGCAAAGGTAAGTTCTTTTTTCAAACAAACAATATTTGAAAGGAAAAATGATAAAAAAATATCATTTCGACAATTTAAAGAATAAAAAGTAACGAAATGCTACCAATACACGAAACAGCGTCATTCGTTCCTTCTCCTGATACTTTTATAGACGGGGACAAACACGATGATTGCCGATGCTACCAGGGCAAAAACGACATCGAATGTGACTTTTTCACTGTAAGTAAGCAGCATATAAGCCAGTACGCCCCACAAAAGCGTGAGACATACCGCCTGACTGTTTGTTATCTTTCTACGCGCCATTTGTTACATTTGTTTAGTTAGAAGAGTATCCTGATCCGAAAAAGATCAATAATGCCAAAAACACAGCAATAATGAGAAATAAGATGACAATTTGCTTCTCCAGCGAGTAATTACGCAGAAAAGGGATATGTCGCGTCCAACCAGCTACCGCGCGGATCTGTTCGGGTTCTTCATCCTCGGTCGGGATATCGTAGCCACCGGCTTCCATCACTTCTAGAGCATGGGGCACGTTGCTTTCAAGTATTTCTACCCGAGCTCCCCCTACATCTACATAGCCTGCCATCACCTGGGTGCTGTATTCGTTTCTGAGATAGCATTCTATTCCTTCCGATTTGAGCAATGCCATCAGTGTCTGGGCTTCCGCCGGATATTGAAACCGGGCTATTTCCACCATTTTATCCTTCTCATCCATACGCTTGACTTTTTTTACAAAGAAAACGATTTTGACTTACATAGACAAACTTTTAGCGATTGCAGTTGCCTGGCGGACACGATCTGCCATACCGATACCGCCTTTGATATTTCCTGCCAGGATCAATCCAGGGTAACGGACTTCCAGTTTGTCGATGGTCGCAAACCGTTCGCCGCTGCTCAATTCATATTGAGGAATGGCGCGGTGATGGCGGAAGATACGGATCATATCGGGCTGGATATGGATCGGGAATTTGAGCATTGCGTGAAACTCTTGAATAATCAATGCCTTCAACTCATTATCGTTCAAACCGACCAGGTCGGCATGTTTAACGCCACCGATAAAGAAAGAGAAAAGCGCACCGCCTTGCGGGGCACGGTTATCGAAACAGGCTGCCGGAAAAAGGATTCCCAGCACATTCTTCTTCTCGCAAGATGGAACCAGCCCACCGAACGCATTGAAACGCAGTTTTCCCGTATCGCGGATACCGACACTTGCCTGCACGACCGGAGCATATTTTAGGTTGCAGATCTTATCCATATCTTCCTGCGGGATAAAGGGAAGAAGATCCGGCAATGCGTAGGCGCCGGTCGTTGTCACCACCTTATTGGCATAAAGCTGCTGTTCCCCTTCCGGTGTCGTATAGCGAGCCACCCAACCTTTCTCGTGCGGGTTGATCGTCAGACCGGTGGCTGAGAGGGTTATATTACGGGGGCCGATAGCTTCCGCCATTGCCCGGGGCAAATGATCGAGTCCACCGACAGCTGAAAATACTTTTTGGGTTGCCAACCGGTCGCGATCGGTTTTCGGTTGGCGGGCTTTTACGATGGTTCCTTTGATGAAACCGCCGTATTGTTGCTCCAGGTTATAGAGTTTGGGCAGGGCGTAGCGGGTAACCAGCTTCAACGGATCGCCGGCATACACGCCCGACAGGAACGGGTCGACTGCATAATCGAGGAAGGATTTACCTAAGCGGCGGGCAGCCAGTTCGCCTACCGATTCGTCGGGATTCGTTCCTTTCGCGCGGAAAGGTTCGCCCAGGATACGGAACTTGTCGCTCAACGTGAATAAGGGAGTGAAGACGGCACTCAGCAGACCGGATGGCAATGCCCGGAAGGAGTCGCCTTTCCAGATCAGGCGGCATTTTGCTTCGTCGTGGGCGGTTTCCAGTTGGCAGGCGGGAGACAGGGCGTTAAACAGTTCGGCGACTTCGGGGTAGGAAACGACACCGGTATTCGGCCCGCTTTCGAAGATAAAACCGTCTTCGCGGAAGGTATGAATCTGCCCTCCTACCCGGTTGCTACATTCCAGCAGATGGACTTGCTTTCCCTGGCGGTTCAGGTGGAAAGCGGTAGTCAAGCCGGTCAGGCCGGCTCCGATAATCAGAATATCCGTATGCAATGGTTCCATATCTCAGACTGGTTTAGAAAATGATTTGTTAGAATGAAGCATCAGTTTATCCAAAGAAGCCGCGACGTTGCGGACAAAGAGGTTGCCTTCGGGCGTGATACGGATCTGTTCGCTGTCGTATTCGATAATCCCGTCTTCCGAAAACTCGCGGAGACGGTCGTTGTTGTAAGCCGTTGCCGCTTTTACTTCATCGACGGAAAGGGAGAGGCGGTCGGCCAGTTCCTTCCAGTCGAGGGAATAGTTACACATCAGCGTTTCGATTACTTCGCGGGTGATCTGTTCGTCGCGGTTCAGTGTATATCCTTTCGAGATGGCAAAGGTGCCGCTTTCGATGCGTTCGATATATTGATGGATATCTTTGCTGTTCTGGGTATAGGCCGAACTGAGCTGGCTGATGCCGGTTACGCCGAAGGCATAGACCTGCCCGGTCGTGCGGCGGGTGCAGTAACCCTGGAAGTTACGGTGCAGGCGACCGTTTTGCATGGCGGTATAGAGTTCGTCGTTTTCGAGTACGAAATGATCCATGCCGATGGTCTGGTAGCCGGCGGCATTCAGCAGTTCTTTCGCATTTTGGTACATGCGGCTTTTTTCTTCACCGGCCGGCAGTCCGGCTTTCTCCAGGATCAGTTGTTGTTTGTTCACCCAGGGGACGTGGGCGTATGAGAATGTCACCAGGCGGTCGGGACGCAGGGAGGCGGCGCGGGCGATGGTTTCCGAAAAGCTGTCGGCTGTCTGGAAAGGCAGGCCATAGATAAAGTCCATGTTGATGCGTGCCCCTTTCTCACGAAGTATCCCGAAGATCGTCTCTACGGGAAGCAAGGCAGGGCGGCGGTTGACAGTCTTTAAAACCTCCTCGTTGAAATCCTGCACCCCCAGGCTGAAACGGTTGAAACCGGCTTCGGTAAGCGATTGCCAATAGGTTTCGTCCAGATAACCGGGATGGCATTCGATAGCGATTTCAGGCTGTTCGATCGTATCGAAGTCCGAAAGCAAATGTTCGTTCAATTCTTTCAGATAATGAACAGGCATGGCCGTAGGGCTTCCTCCACCATAATGAATCTGGGAGATTTTCCGTCCCGGCGCGAGGCGTTCCTTCACCCGGTCTATTTCCTGATGAATGGCCGAAATATAGCGTTCCACCACTTCGGGCTTCATCATCGCGAACGAATTACATCCGCAGTAATGGCACAGATGGCGGCAGAAAGGGATATGCACGTAGAACGATATATGACCGGGCTGCGCCGAGTTCGACGCTTCGATGGCCGCTTCATAATCCTTGTTGGTAAACGTATCGGCAAAATAGTTTGCCGGCGGATAACTGGTGTACCTCGGTACCGGCACATTATATTTCTGTAATAAATCCTGTATCATAATTATGCTGTTTCTTTCTCTTTTCTGAATACGATCAATATATAAATGAGCGACAGGGCTGCCAGGCTCGCTTCAAAGAAGAGCAGGCCATGATAGCCGGTATGGTCGGCCAGCTTACCGCTCACGATGGCCATCAGCATGCCGCTCAGATGGGTGATGACCGTTTGTATTGTAAAATCGGTACCTTCCTTACCGGGACGCACGCAATCCATGGCCGTCGTATAGACTACAATCGTTGCCATACCATAACTTCCCCACAACAGGGCAATGCCGGCATGCAACATCCCGACCGTCGGCGTGATATAAGAGAGCCCGACAAAGTAGAGCGTTGCCAACAGGATAAAGACGGCAAAAAGGATGCGCGACCAATGGCGTCCGATCCGGCGAACGATGAAACCGCCGAGGAAAGAGAAGACGAAACCGAAAGAGGTTCCGATCACCCCGCTCATCACTCCGATCTCTTTCATCGAATAACCCAAATCGACCAGATAAGGCTTCAACATCGCCAGCGTCCCGATGATTCCCGAATAATAGAGGAAAAGGAAACCGATTTGTTTCCATATCTTTTTCTGGGTGAAGAAATAGAAGACATCTGCTTTCTTTGCCCGCTCATGTGGCTGCTTCGGCTGAATCGCAATGCCTCTATTGAAAAGCAACGGGAGCAACGCCACGATAACAAACAACGCGACGCAAGGCAGCAGGCTGTTCCATCCCAGTTGTTTGAATAACAGCAGCAACACGCCGCCGCCGATCATCGAACCGCCAAAACTGCCCATCGACTGCATACTGTTCACCAGGCTCTTATCCTGCCGGTTAAACGAGAGGACGGCAAGCGCATCGGTCGCAATATCCTGTGTGGCAGATGCGATAAAGGAGACGATGATCAGTGCGATGATCGTATAGAAATCTGTCTTGAAATCGAGGAAAGCTACCGCAAAGATCAAGGCGGCATAGATCAGTTCGGAAGAAAAGATCTGCCGCTTGTAATCGCCCGTCGTCGTGGCATGCCGGTCGACCATGGGCGACCAGAGGAATTTCAGTATCCAGGGTAGTTTAATCAATTGCAGGAGGCCGATGACGGATAAGGAAAAATTCTCCTGCCGCATCATAACCGGGATGACGGTGGAGAAAAAACTCATGGGTATCGTCTGCGCAATATAAAGGCAGAAGAAGGTGCCGAGATTGAATGCTTTGTTTTTCTGTATCATATCTATTTTTCAGAGGCAAAATATTATAAAATCATCTCCGAGGTCTCGGAAATAGCAATCGAACGTTTAAAACTCATTTCCGAGACCTCGGAAGGTAACATTAAACGTTCAAAACCCGTTTCCGAGATCTCGGAAGGCAACTTCAAACGTTGAAAATCCATTTCCGAGGGCTCGGAAGGCAACTTCAAACGTTGAAAACTCGTTTCCGAGACCTCGGAAGGCTATTTCAAACGTTTATGCCCGTTTCCGAGGCCTCGGAAGGCTTTACAGCGGTTCATTTACCATCCCCGTCAAAATTAACCGCCACACTTCCCCCGATTGTGAAAGGACGGCCGGCTTGCGCCAACCCTTTGCCACCCGATTCAAAATAGAAAGCGGTGTAGTGCGTATTGGTTATATTTTTCGCCCAGATTGTAAGGGTAGCAAATCCTTTGGTAGCTGAAACTTCTCCATTCAATTGTCCGTAAAAAGGTTGAGAGACGATATTATCTTCTTTCCAGTGAATACGTCCGGCACCGGTGAAGGTGGCACTAAGCAGGATGCGGTCGATATGCGAACAGGGGTTCGGGATCGTGTAGTCGGCTCCGGCGGAAAAGGTGTGCGAAGGAACCATCGGCAGATACTTGCCGGAATAATCGAGCCCTTTCTTTTCGTCGGCATACTCCTTAAAGGTGGCATGCGTAAAGCCATAATTCAACTGCACCATCAGGCCGTTGGTCGGGTTCCCCTGCAAGCTGACTTCAACGCCTTTACTCTCGCTACGTCCGACATTGGTCAGCATGGAGCCACGCCCGGAAGGGAGCGTCTGGCTGATCTGCTGGTTCTTCCAGTCGATCCAGAACAGAGACAGTTCGGCACGCAGGCGGTTGTCGAGGAAGGGATGTTTGGCACCCAATTCGTAGTTCCAACTGGTTTCGGGCCGGAAAGAGCGGTCTTCCTCACGTTTGAAAGAGGTGTTGAAACCGCCGGTCTTATACCCTTTCGTCACTGTTGCATAGATAAGACCGTAAGAGGGGAACATATATTGCAGGGCGATCTTGGGCGTCACCTGGCTGAAATTCAATTTGCTGTTGAAGGCGTCTACCTGATCGCTCGCTCCGCCCGCCTCTTTAAAAGAGAGGAAATCGGTAGAAGCATGCTCATAATCGTAGCGGATGCCGAAAGTAAGCGAAAGGCCGTCGACCAGCAGGCTGTCGAGGGTGGACTGATGATAGAGGGCAACGCCATACGTCGGCGTATCATACAACTTACGTGTACTGTAATCCTGCGATAGATAGTCGAGTATCACCGTATTGTCGATCCCCTGCCAGAAACCGAAAGCGCCGAACAACCATTTATAACGGCTGGCGGTAGTCGATTTGATGTTGAATTCTTCCGACGCCATCTTCTGCTTCTGATCCTGCCGCGCGAAATAGATGCTTTTCACAGAGAAATCCTGGTCGATGCCCTGATGATCCGAGAGATATTGGAAAGCGGTGCGGCTGCTCAGGCTATACCCCCGTCCCCGGTAATCGAGCGAGAAGCCGGTGGTGGAAAGGGTGCGTTTATAGAAACTGTAAGCGTCGTAATTGACCTCACCCGGCCGGTGCGTCACCGAGTCGCAGACGGCATAGGGGTAGCCGCCCTGGTTGGAATAGTCGTACGAACTGCTCAACCCCAGCGACAGTTGTTCGTTGGGCTGCCATTCCAGACGGATACGACCGGTGCCGACTTTCTGGTCGTCCGCTTTCTTATCCGTATAAAGATTGGTGAAATAACCGTCGCTCCGGTTGTAATTGCCGGAAATGGCATAACCGAATTTCTCGCCGATCTTACTGTAACGGGAAAGGGTATAATCGCGGTAGCCGTAGTTTCCGTTGGAGATAGCGGCGTTGGTTCCCTGAAACTTCAAAGGCGATTTGGTATAAACATTAATAATACCTCCCATCGTGTTACGTCCGTACAAAGTACCCTGCGGCCCGCGCAACACCTCGATCCGGTCGATCTCCGTAAAGTCGAAATCGAAAGCGGATTTCTCGAAGTAAGGGATGCCATCCACATAAAGACCGACCGAAGGTGCATTGATCTTCGACCCGATCCCGCGGATATAGACAGGCGAAGTGAGCTTCGACCCATAATCCGGCATAAACAGGTTCGGGATAAAGGAACTGAATTCTTTTATCCCCGTAATATTCCGGTTCTGTATCGCCGTCCCCGTCACCGACGAAGCCGACAGGGGCTCCAACCGCAGGTCGCGGTTTTGCTTGAACGACTGAACAACCACTTCGTCGAGGCTTACCTGACGGACTTTCACAGTATCCATCTCCTCCGCATCAACGGCCAAGACAGACAGGCACAAACAACAGGATAAGCAAAGTATCTTCATATTAAAATGCAACGACAATCTCCACCCCGATCTGGAACGGTTTGCCTTTTTATATAAATGAGTTATCAAATAATTCGAAATAGAATACCTGGTAATCGGTATTCGTCAGGTTGCGGCTCCAGACATTGAAGTTGACGGCACCTTTGCGCACGCCCACTTTGGCATTCAGCACAGCATAAAAATTCTGGCTGATATCATTCTTTTCCGTCCAGAATATCTTGCCGGCTCCCGTACATTGCGCCGATACGGTAAACTGGTCGAGCCAGCAGTTACGAAGCAGTCGGGTGTATTGAAGTCCCAGGCTTACGGTATGCCGCGGTGTATAAGGGATGAAATTATCCTTGTAATTGACCTCTTGCTTGCTCTCCCTGTCGATCGCCAGGTAATCGCGGAAAGTGGCGCGGGTAAAGCCGTAGTTCAGATCGGCAGTCAACCCTTCTGCAAGGAGACTGCGCAGACTGATTTCCATACCATAACTGTCCGCTTTTCCCCCATTGGTTATCATCCGGCCACTGCCATTTTGAGCGAAGGTAGTCAACTGAATATCCTGTATATCCATATAAAACAAAGTCAACTCCGCATTCAGGCGGTTCTTTATTAATTCGCTGCGGATACCCATTTCGTAGTTCCAGCTATGTTCGGGTTTGTAAGAGGCAACCGACTCCACATCCGAAGGTTTGTTTTTCTCCGCTTCCGCCGGCATAAACTTCTTCATCAGGTCGTACTTGGCATATTCCTGCACCAGGTCGCCAAACATCTACACATTATATCCGCCGGTCTTATATCCTTTGGCAACAGAAACATACGTAAAGGTTCCCGGGCTGCACTGGTATCGCAAAGATACTTTCGGCAACACCTGCAGGAAGTCCTGCGACGTCTCGTCTTTCAGGTGAGCTTCCATCGGGAAGACTCCCATCGGACGGCCAAACATAGATACTGCTATTTTCATACTGTCCACTGCCGAATCATAATTCAGTTTCGCTTTCTCGTAATCCAAACGAATACCGGCTGTAATGGAAAGCCCTTCCGTAAACAAGTTGTTATAGGTAGACTGGTGAAACGCCGCAAAGCCATAGGTCGGCGTTTTAAAATACCCCGGGAAATAAATCTGGTTCTTATCATCTCCGGCAACCGTCAATTGAGGGGCTTTCGGGTTATCTTCCATCATCTTATCAAACGCATCTTGTAGAATTTCTTTCAACCCATCTTCTTTGAATATAACCGGACCATCCGTATTCAGGCTATTATAGAAACCGTATGCTCCAAAACTCCACTGATAGTTTTTCCTGTCGTTCGAACGGATTGCCACTTCTTCGCTCCAGGCATATTGTTTTTGTTTCTGGCGCAGGGTAAAGATGGATTTCTCCGTATAATCCTGATCCATCTTCATATCATCCTTCAAATACTGGTAGGCTGTTATCGAAGATAGCAAGAATTTGTCAGTTTTCCATTCCAGATACAAGCTATTGTTCAACATATTACGCAGGTAAGAACTCGGATCGTTGATACGTATCGGAGCTACCGTACCCGTCGCCTTGTCGTATTGCCCGTAAGGGAAGGCCCGCTGGTTTACATAATCATAATTGAAGGTATATTGTGCCTTCAAGTTCGGCCGGATCAGCCAATCCAGCTTGAAACGTCCGCCTGCCGATTCCTCTTTGTCAGCCCGGGTATCATTATATTCATTGACAAAAAAACCGTCGTTACGATCGTAGTAGCCACTGAGCGAGATTCCCAGATTGTCGCTTAGCTTGGAAAAATGGGAGGCTTTTGCCTTAAATGCGCCATAGTTTCCACCGGAAAGGGAAACTTTCGTTCCCTGATAATCCAGCGGTGAAAGCGTATAAATATTCACGATCCCTCCCATTGCATTACATCCGTACAACGTTCCCTGCGGACCACGCAATATTTCCATCCGCTGGATATCGTTCAATTCGAAATCGAACGTACTTTTATCCAGATAGGGCACATTATCCACATAAAGCCCGACCGACTGTCCGCTGCTTCGCGCCCCGACCCCCCGGATATAAATAGCCGAAGCCATCTTGGAGCCGTAATCCGGTATACAGAGATTAGGAACATACGCACTGATATCTTTCAACGCATCGATCTGCCGTCCCGAAATGGCTTGCGGAGACAGGATGGATACGGAGCCCGGCAACAAACGCAGGTCATTTGTCTCCTTGGTAGATGAGGTTACAATCACCTCATCTATATTATACGTTTTAATCGTATCATTCTTGTTCACATTCACCTCATCGGCGCTCACCGTTTGCAAACAGAAAAAAGCCCCTGCAATCAGGACAGACAAGTAGCGTTGTTTCATTGTATTCGAACTATTAGTATTTCACGATTGCAAAGGAACAGGAAAGAATCAAGGCTGTCAATCACTAGATGTAGTGATTTTAGCACTACTGTGTAACTAGCTTTAGCACTATATTATCAGTAGAAGCAACACTATAATGCTACTGCGCCCAACACTATTATGCTACTTCTATAGCTCTATATCATTCCCCGAAATAATACCGTTCATAATGGCATAGAAAGTGAGGCCGGAGACGGTTTTGATGCCGAGTTTGGCGGTGATGTTTTTGCGGTGGGTGAGGACGGTGTTGAGGCTGATGTTGAGTTTGTCGGCTATTTCTTTGTTGGTTACCCCTTTTACGATCAGTTGGAGGACGTCTGTTTCGCGGGTGGAAAGGTCTTTGCTGGTTTCACCGATCGTGCTGGAAGAGTTGTCGGCCGCGAATAACTGCTGCAACTGCTCGATGATGATCTCCTGAGAGGCTTTGACCGTTAAATGGTTGGTGGTGGAAATATCGCCGGAGCCCTCTCCCCCATCGATCAGGACGACCGTCTTTCCACGGCGCGGAAGGAAAAAGTCGGCATTCAGCACCATGATGCCGGGCGAGGTAAAATAATAATCATACATATCGTTGCTTCCACCGGCATTCAGTGCTTCGAAAGTAGGGAAATAGCAAACCTCGACCGGCGGAAAGTAATCGGTCAGCATGCTTTGAAGACCGATACTCTGCAAAGTGTCGGGTAAAATGATTGCTATTTGTTTGTTTCGATACATCGGTATTATTTACACAGTTTCTCCATGGCAGAGACCACCGGAGTGAGTATCCGGTAACGGATGCGGTTATGTTGTTTGATGTCTTTCTCCAGGCTACTGATGCCGAAGATTACGGCATAACATAAATTCTCGTTATAATCGCCCGAAAGATGTTTGACCATAATACCTTTTAGGTCGGAAAGCAAAGCCTCGATAGGATCTTCCAGACGTTGCTCGCCAGTAAGCTGGAACACTCCTGTCTCTCCCGAAGCCTGACAGCCGTTAATCTTTTCGCTCAAAGCCAGGCAATAAGGGAACCACACCGTATTATCTTTTTCGATACGTGCCGTCAACTCCTCCTTAAAAGAAGAAAAGAATTTGCCGATCAGGTTCAACGTATTGTTACCCGGCGTACTCATAGAGATAAAAGAGGTGAGATGGCGCTCTATGTTCGGCAACTGGTAACGTAAATAATCCTGGTTGGTCTTGGTCAGGTAATCGATAATCTGCAAAGTGTGAAATGTCTGTAATTTCCGTTCCGGAAAATACTCTTCATTCAGGAAGGTATTGATCACTGTCAGCAGGAAATCGGTATCCAACTGATATTCGTCGCAGATCGTCTTCACCGATTTGTCGCCCAACCCGAGACGGATACCAAACCGGTTGATTGCAGGAATGAGTGAGGGGTGTTCTTCCACCACCTCACTCATTTGCATATTTGGATATACTAATGGCATAATTTATGCTTCTTCCCATTATTTACGCAGTAATTCCACAGCGGCAGGGACAACAACGTTGCGATCGCCCTGGCATCCGCATTCGAAACTTACGTATTTATCATAACCAATCATTTTAAGGCCCTTGAAGCCGTTTACATAGTTATCCGCTTCTCCGTCTTCACCCGGCATGCTGCGTCGTTTGCGGCTTGCCACGTGAACGTGCTGCAGATAGTCACCCGCCGAAATGAAAGCTCCCATATCGGAAGTTTCCTCAGCCGTCATGTGCCAGAAATCACCCATACAACGAACGCCCGGATTGTTGATATCCCGGCATACGGAAGCGGCATCGGCCACCTGGCGCATATAGAAACATTCGCCCCGGTTTAATGGTTCAAAGATAACAGTCGTTCCGTTCTGAGCCGCATGATTACCCATTTCGTTGAACTGTTCGCACAAGAAATCGCGGGTTTCCTGCGTATGAGGCAATACCGGCACCTGCGCATTGAAAGCTGGAACGATAATGACGCCCACCGATCCCAGTTCACCGGCAGCCGTAATGATCTCCTTCATCGTATCCATACATTTCTTACGGATAGCCGGATCGGTCGAGAGGATGAAACCTTCGAAGCCGGCACAAATAGCACTGACTTTGATATTACGTCCCGTCAGCGCCTCATTTATCTCCTTCACACGACCTTTCAGTCCACCGCCCCACGGTTCAAAACCTACTACACCCAGCTTTTCCATAAAGTCGAGCTTCTGGGCAAGCGTTTCGCCCGGAGCAATTCCTTCCTGGAAAGAGAGGTTCAGTTTTGCCTTGGTGTTGCTACAGCACGATTTCGTTTCCGGGCATGTAGTGTCGGAAGCAGTCTTGCCGGCGCAAGCAGCCAATGTGCCGGTACCAACGGCAGCTACCGCAGCACCGGACAAGGTTGTTCTTAAAAAGGTTCTTCTGCTTAATGTCATATCATTATCTGTTATTTATCAAGCGGTTTTCCCGGAACAGGCACAGTAAATGAACTCATGTCCATCTTGCCCAGATTCAGGTCTTTCGGAGTATAATCGAGCGGAGAAGCAGTCATTGCGTCCCAAGTCGTTTCCGCACCGGTATAAGCCGATTCGCATCCCATAATGGCAGCCATATTGGCAACCGCCGTTTCAGACGCTTGCTGGATAGGCTTGTTACCACGAATAGCATTGATCCAGTTTACATGTTCCAATGTGTACGGGTCGGTCTGTTTGAAGTTTGCTTTCTCGGCTTCGAAGTCATATTTCCAGATTACATTGCCTGCAAGGTCTTTGATCTCCATTGTAGAGCTGTCCCATGAGCCTTTCGTTCCCTGGATAAATTCGCTTACATTATTCACGCAACCATCGATCTGGCGACACATACTATGCATGTGGATGCCGTTTTCCATGGTGAAGTCAATACTGAAATTATCGTACTGGTCACCCGTAACACGACGATGGCGCGAACCGAAACCAACAGCCTTAACCGGTTTCAAGCCACTGAACCAGGTAAAGACATCGATGTTATGTACGTACTGTTCAACGATATGATCGCCCGACAACCATTTCCAGTTCACCCAGTCCTTAATCATATATTCGCAATCGTTCCAACCTTTCTGACGATCGCGGAACCACAGCATATTCTGATTCCAGTAAACGGTACCGCCTGTAATTTCACCGATCAGACCTTCCATAATCTTCTTATAAGATTCTACATAAGAACGTTGGTGGTGACGTTGCGTTCCGGTAATTACACGCAGGTTCTTAGCTTCTGCCTGTTTAGCTGTCGCCATTATCGTACGATACCCAACCGGAACTACACAGATCGGTTTTTCAAGGAAAGAATGTTTACCCTATTTCGT
>JAJPZM010000125.1 GCA_021204335.1 Parabacteroides sp.
TCTTTAGTTTTCATAGTTACATAGTTTTAAAATTAAATCTAGTGCCAAAGATAAGCATTGTTTATTTATTGGCAAACAAAAGAGATCAATTATTATCCAAAGTCTATCGTCACTTTTGTGCCTTTATTCAGCTCAGAATCAATGGCTACTTTGGCACCATAGGTGTTCAGGATGCGGAGTGAGAGACTGAGACCGATGCCGTGTCCGGCAAACTCGCGGGTGTTGGAAGCACGATAGAAAGGCTGGTTGATGCGTTGCATTTCTTCCGCGGGGATGCCGATGCCGAAATCTTCGATTGTCAGGACGGAACCCTTGAGACGCATTTCGACCGGTTCTTCTCCGGAGTACTTGCAGGCGTTGTTCAGGATATTACCGATCGCCATCTTCAACAGATGCGGGTTGGCGGTCAGGCAAAAGGCGAACGTATCGGTAGTAAACCGGATGCGGTTGCCGACAAATTGTATCAGGAAGTCGGCCAACATAACCGTTTCGGTGGCATTCTTCAAGATTTCCTTATCCCCATGAGAGAGGAAAAGCAGGTGTTTCATCAGCTGGATGATGCGCTTGGTTTCCGAGGCGATGCGTTTTAAGGCGGCCTGGTATTCGGCGAGAGTACGCTCCTTGAGCAGACTGATTTCGCACTCTCCCTGAATGGCGGTAAGCGGATTGTTCAGCTCGTGCGAAGCATTACTTATAAAGGCCTTTTCGCTTTGGTAGGCGGCATCGATACGGTCGACCATACGGGTGGCATAGAGCTTACCGACAAAGTAAATCAAGACGGCACTGATAACGATCAGAGCAAGTAGCAACCATCCGATGCGTTGTTGGATATCTCCCCCATATTGATTGTTTGATATAACCAAAACGATAAAGTTGCCTTCGTTATCCGGATAGTAAAGGGCGGCGCCCATCTTTTCCTTTTCGTGAAAGGTGACGACATCGCCCGAATAGAGATTGTCGATCTCCTTATCGTTCAGGTAACGCGATAAGACGGCATGCGTTTCAGCAAGGCTATCGGCATTCAGTAATATCTCGGTGGCTACGGGCAGGGTTTCCTCATAGCGTTTCTGGATGCGGGCATAACTTTCCTCGTCCACTTCGTCTTTCTCCCAATGTTTCTCGGCGGTGGCATAGGCCTTATCTGTCAGGTAGGAGTAATAAAGGCGGCTGATGTAATTGACGGTAACAAAGTAGAAGACTATCGCAACAAGGGCAATGACGCCTACCGTTATGGCCGTATAGAAGAAGGCGATTTTGTTACCCGTTTTCATGCCTCTAGCATATAACCGACACCGACAAACGGTGCGGATCAGTTTATGGTCGAAATCCTTATCTATCTTGCTCCAGAGGTAGTTGACATAGACGTCTACAACATTCGTATTGGTGTCGAAATCTTTATCCCAGACATGCTTTAGGAGGGTAAGCCGGTTCAGGGCGATACCTTGGTTCAGGATAAAGTATTCCAGCAGACGGTATTCTTTTACGGTCAGGTCGATTACCGTATTGCCACGCATGGCGCGGTGACTGGTCGGGTCGAGGCTCAGGTCGCCACATTGCAAGGTGGTGGCGCCGGGCTCCGCTCCCGTACGGCGCAAGAGGGCTTTTATGCGGGCTTCGAGTTCCTGGAAGCTAAAGGGCTTCACAAGATAATCGTCGGCACCGGCATCCAGGCCGTTGACGATATCGTCGGTCGTGCCCAAAGCCGTCAGCATGATGACCGGCGATTGGTAGCCATAGAGCTGGCGGTATTGGCGGCATAGTTGCAAACCGTTCATCTTAGGCATGATGATGTCTAAAATCAGGAGCTGGAAGTTCTCCTTTTGCAACAACTCCCAGCCGGCCATACCGTCGTAGGCCACCGTCACCTCGTGTCCAAACTCCTGCAAGCCTCTTTCGATAAAAGAGGCGATGTTTACTTCATCTTCTACTAATAATATTTGGGGCATCTTACTTTCGTTTTTCGCTTACAAATATACAATTTACAATCGACGTTGTATCAACTTTCCCTCCTTATCATACAGCATCCGACGATAGAAGGCTTCGACCATGAGGGGGAAGACAAAAAGGGTGAAGAAAGTAGCTCCTATCAATCCGCCGATGATAACGATGGCTAATGGGCGCTGGCTTTCCGAACCGATGCCATGGCTAAGGGCGGCGGGTAATAAACCTATTGCCGCCATTGTTGCGGTCATTAATACGGAACGAACGCGGTCTTTCACACTCTGCTTGACGGCATCCGGCAAGGGCTTTCGCGCTTTCAGGTTGCCTTTGATGTCGGAAATCATAATCACTCCGTTCTGGATACAGATGCCAAACAAGGCGATAAAACCGATGTCGGCCGAAATGGAGAAGTTAAAATGGGTAATGAGCAGGGCGATAATACCACCGACCGCGGCGTAGGGCACATTCAGCAATACCAGTCCGGCATCGCGGGCATTCCCGAACAAGACGAACAGGATAACGAATATAATAGCAATGCTGACCGGTACGACCTGGGCCAATCGCTTCGTTGCCCGTTGCTGGTTCTCGAAATCGCCCGTCCATTTCAGGGTATAGCCTTCGGGGAATTTCACCTGCGCATTTACCTTCTCCTGCGCTTCGGCTACGGCCGTCCCCATATCGCAGCCACGTACGGAGAACTTAACGGCACAAAAGCGGGCATGGTTATCGCGATAGATAATTAACGGGCCGGTGATTGTGCGTGTGTCGGCCAGCTCCTTGATGGGCACCATCGTCCCATCGCGGGCAGGCACAAGTATCTTTCCTATCTCGTTCTCGCTCCGGCGGAAAGAAGACTCGTAGCGCACCATAATATTGAACTTACGCTCATCTTCATAGAGCAAAGAGGCGCTCTTGTCGCCTATCGCCATCTCGATAATCGATTGCACATCTTCTTTGGCAACGCCATAGCGTGCCAGGCGCGATTCGTCGAGCTCGATGCGCAGTTCCGGTTGTCCGATGTTACGGATAACGCCGAGGTCTTCGATGCCTTCGACGGTTTGCAATATTTTGTAGACTTCAACGGCTTTCTTCTCTGATTCATACAGGTCTTTGCCGAATACTTTCACGGCGATAGAACCCTTTACGCCACTTGCCGCCTCTTCCACATTGTCGGTAATCGGTTGGGAGAAGTTGAAATCGACACCAGGATAGATAGCCAGGTCGTCTTCCATCTTACTAATCAGTTGTGCTTTGGTCAGTTTGCTTTCCCATTTCTTTTCGGGATAAATGTCTACGTGAAACTCGATGTTATAGAAGCCGGTCGCATCCATCCCGTCGTTCGGGCGTCCCGTTTGCGAAAGTACCTGCCGCACCTCGGGATAAGAGGCCAGCTCGCGACGCATTTGGTTGGCCAGCTTGACCGATTCGTCAAGGGAAATGCTTTGCGGCAGGGTGGCGCGGATATAAATAGAACCTTCGTTTAGCTGGGGAAGAAACTCCGTTCCCAACAACGTAAAGCTCCACAAGCCAACGGCGGCCATCAGGGTAGCGATACCGATTGTCGCCTTCTTATGGGTATGGCAACTATGGAATATAGAGGCGGCTCCCCGGTTTATCCACGACAAAAAGGGATTATGCTTCTCGCGCACATTCTTTTTGAGTAGCATCGACGAAAGCACCGGAACCAGTGTCAGAGTAAAAATTAAAGCCCCCAGCAAGGCAAAGCCGAGCGTATAAGCCAACGGGCTGAACATCTTCCCTTCCACTTTCTGGAAAGCGAAGATAGGAACCAGCGCCGTAATAATAATCAACTTGGAGAAGAACACGGCTTTCGCCCGGTCTTTGGCCGTTTGGCGAATCAACCCCATCTTACTCATCACATTAAAGGCCGGCATCCCCACTTCGCGCGCTTTTTTTATTGAGAGCAACAAAAAGGCCTTCCACCATCACGACCGCCCCGTCGATAATGATTCCGAAGTCGATTGCCCCCATCGAAAGCAGGTTCGCACTCATCCCCATGGCCCGGAGACAGATAAAGGCAAAGAGTAGCGCCAACGGGATGATGATAGATACAATCACCGTCGTGCGCCAGTCTGCCATAAAAATCAACACAATGAAAGTAACCAGTAAAATACCTTCTATCAGGTTATGGGTGACGGTATGCACCGCCAAATCTACCAAGTCTTCGCGGTCGTAGAAGGAAACAATCTGCACGTCTTCGGGCAAGGCGTTTGCCTGGATATCGGCTATTTTATCCTTCAAGGCGGCAATCACCTCGCCGGGGTTCTCCCCTTTCCGCATGACAACGATGCCTTGAACGACATCGTCTTCATCCATACGGCCCACCTGTCCCAGACGGGGCAGGCTCGACTCGTGCACGCTTGCCAGGTGCTTCACCAGAATCGGCGTGCCGTTGATGTTCTTGACAACGATGTTCTCAATCTCCTTCGTGTCGTTAATCAGACCGATACCGCGCACCACGTAGGCTTGCGAACTTTTGGTAATTACGTCGCCCCCCTACATTAATATTACTCTTTGCGATTGCATCGTAAAGTTCGAGAGTGGTTACGTTGTAATTAATAAGCTGGTTCGGGTTGACGCTTACTTCAAAGGTCTTGACCTCGCCACCAAAGCTGACGATGTCCGCCACGCCCGGAACGGCACGCAACTTACGCTCGATTACCCAGTCCTGGAAGGTTTTCAATTCGCGCACCGTACGTTTGTCGCTTCGTAGGGTATAACGGAAAATCTCGCCCGTAGGCCCGTATTGCGGTTGAATCTCCGGTGTAACACCTTCGGGCAGGTCGGCGTCATTCAACAGGTTATATACTTGCTGGCGGGCATAGAAGTCGTCCACGTCATCGTCAAACATCACATTGATGACCGAAAGGCCAAACAGGGTGGTACTACGGATATCCATCTTCTTCTGTACCGGGTTCATCGCGATTTCGATAGGGATCGTAATAAACTTCTCTATCTCCTCCGCGCTACGTCCCGGCCATTGGGTGATGATCGTCACCTTCGTATTCGTCACATCGGGAAAGGCATCGACCGGGGTATGGACGAAGCTGACCGCGCCGGCTATAATGGCAATGACGGTACAGAAAAAGATAAAGAACTTATTCTTGAGCGAGAAGGCTATTATGTTATCTATGAATTTATGCATGGCCGTATTACTTTAAAGCGTTATAAACCAAAAGCGCATTCCGGTCGATGATGCGGTCGCCTTCTTTCAGACCCGATTGCAGGTAACAATAGGTTTCCGTCTGCTTGAATACGGTCACTTCGCGGGCATGCAACCGGTTATCGTCGCCGATATACACAACGTATTGTTTGCCATTCTCGAAGATGACGGTATGCGCATTGACACGTGCCATCACCTGCCCTTCCACTTTGCATTCCACATACACATTGGTAAACATGTCCGGCTTCAACATATAGTCTTCGTTTTTCAATTTAACGCGTACGCTCATCGTCTTACTTTCATCGTTCAGCATGTTATAGACCTTGTCGATTATGCCGGCAAACTCCTTATCGCCATAGGCCAGCGTAGTAATACGCACCGGTGCCCCTTCGCGTACTTTGCTGATATCGCTCTCGTAGACATCGGCCATTACCCAGGCATTATCCAGGCCGGAAATGGTGAACATCTCCTCCGTCTGATCCGAACGGATCTGCATATTACGACTCACATTCTTTTCGATAACGAAGCCGGAGACGGGCGACTTGATTCCGTAGGTCGAATTGCCTTCGATATTATAATATGATTATCCGCATAATGTCCTATTATAAATTCTGGATTTGAAGTCGGAG
>JAJPZM010000315.1 GCA_021204335.1 Parabacteroides sp.
GCATTCCTTTGTAGTGTGAAAGGATGCAAATTCCGGTTTACTTCTTTCATTAGTAACAATTTTATTTTTTAATTATTTCTATTTTTATGAACATTTACATTGGTAACCTGAACTATCGTGTTCGGGAAGAAGATCTGAAACAAGTAATGGAAGAATACGGAGTTGTAGATTCTGTAAAAATCATTATCGACCGTGAAACCGGTAAATCAAAAGGCTTTGCATTCGTTGAAATGCCTGACAATGCGGCAGCACAAAAAGCTATCGCCGAATTGAACGAAGCAGAATTCGAAGGTCGTCAGATGGTAGTAGAAGAAGCCAGACCCAAAATGTAATCGGCATCCCGCTGGAAGAAATAAAAACTTCTGCTATCTTTGGCAGAAGTTTTTTATGCCCGTACTTATGATGTTAAAAGGTATATATGTCGGCAAACCGGCCTCGTTTCAAATGTTGTTCCTGCTGCTCAGTCTTTTGTTCGGAGCATCCCTGTCATCCCTCATCGGGATGGGGATCTTTATCCTGGTGCATGGCACATACAGTAATCTGATGATGTATCCCGACATGATGCGATGGATGCAACTGATTTCCGCCGTCGGAACATTCCTGTTTCCGGCATTGACAGTCGCCTGGTTGTGCAGCCGTGACCCGGCCGCCTATCTTTGTATCAAACGGACTGCGGATATCAAAATTCTTTTGCTTGTATTGGCCGGCATGTTCCTGATGTCGCCTGCAATCGCATTGACTACGCTATTGAACAAACAAATGGTTTTGCCGTCATTCATGGCACCAATCGAAAACTGGATGCAGAATCAGGAAGCTTTAGCCGAGCAACTGACAAATACGCTTTTGGCGGGCGACGGCCTCCTCACATTCTTATCCAATTTATTCGTTATTGCCCTGATGGCGGGTATTACCGAAGAATTTCTGTTTCGGGGAGCCTTGCAACGGATCATTGGGCAGTGGACGAGTAATCATCACCTGGTGATCTGGTCGGCAGCGATCCTGTTCAGCGCCTTCCATTTACAATTCTACGGTTTTCTTCCGCGCATGTTGCTGGGAGCTTATTTCGGCTATCTGTTATATTGGGGAAGAAATATATGGATCCCAGTTTTTGCCCACTTCGCCAACAACGCTTTTGCCGTTATCGGCATGTCGGACGCCAACTTGAAAGAGAATGAATTTATTACCGGAGATATTTCTAACGAAAATCTATTGCCCTATTCGGCATTGGCAGCAGTTACCCTGGTTCTTTTCTTTATCTGCACCGCGCAAATCCGGAAGCAATTAAAACAATAACAGGAAATCCTATAAATCTTTCTTGCGTAGAACGAAGTCTTTACCCAGATACTTTTCGCGAACGATCTCATTCTCTGCCAACTGTTCTGCAGTTCCCTGAAAAAGGACTTTTCCTTCGAACAAGAGGTAAGCCCGGTCGCAAATACTCAATGTTTCGTACACATTATGGTCGGTAATCAGGATACCGATATTCTTGTGTTTCAACCGGGCAACGATCGTCTGGATATCTTGCACGGCAATCGGGTCTACGCCGGCAAACGGTTCATCCAACATGATAAACTTAGGATCGATGGCCAGGCAACGGGCAATCTCGGCACGACGACGCTCACCACCGGACAACTGGTCGCCTAAATTCTTCCTTACCTTATTCAGACCGAATTCGGCAATCAGGCTCTCCAGTTTTTCCTTCTGGTATTCAGGAGTGGTTCCGGTCATTTCAAGCACCGACCGGATATTATCTTCAACAGTCATCTTACGGAAAATCGAAGCTTCCTGCGCCAGATAACCGATCCCGTTACGAGCCCGCTTATACACCGGATACTTTGTAATCTCCATATCATTGAGAAAAATCTTCCCTTCATTAGGAGTCACCAGACCCACAGTCATATAGAATGTCGTCGTCTTCCCCGCCCCGTTCGGACCGAGCAATCCAACAATTTCCCCTTGTTTCACATTAATAGAAACATGGTTTACCACCGTACGCGTCCTATATTTCTTCACCAGGTCCTCCGTCCGGAGCACCATCTGTTGTTCGTCTGCCATATCCTCTTTATTTACGGCTACAAAGAAACGGAATTAATTAGTTTTCCACAAGACTATTATCATTTCTTAAATTTACTCTTTTCATTTGACGATCACTTGGCGACGGTTCTTTCCTTTTAACTTTAAAAACAGATGGATAAAACCACGACGACGATAATAGATCGCCTGGTCAAAATTCAGCCGGCTTTCCTGCAAAGCCTCCAGCAAACGACAACTGCCGAACGTATAAATATCAGCCGCCTCACCCAACAAATGTTGTGAATTTTCAACCCCATACACCAAACGATTCAGTTCTTTGCACCGATACCCGCTGGAAATGTGCATGCCCGTAGGGCAACCGGCATATTCACGAAGCGGTTCCAACAATTTTCTTACAAGATTTCGGATAGCCCGTTGCGCTTCCAGAGGCGGGGTGTTGTCCAACCCATGTTCTATTGCCACTGCACTATAAGAAAACTCATCCATGTAAAAATGGTCAGTAATCCAATCCGGATGTTTTCTTCTCCATTCCTACTGTTTCGCCGTTAAAGGCGTCTCAAATGTAAACTCTCTACCCTTCATTTTCGTTCTTTTTTATTTTATATGAATAATCCACTCCAAACAATGCTCCGGCAAACGTACTGATCTCCCCGAAAGCGACTAACACGCTATTATGAATTTCCCCGGCCGGAGCAATCCAGAAACCGGAAAAGATCAAGGTAAGACCGGCTGCACAAAGCAGCACGGCCATTACCAGTTGAACATTCATCCTTTTCATCAGACAGCCGTTTTTATTCGATCACCGGGCGATCATCGTCTTCGTCCGGAATCTCTGTCTTTTCCTTTTCAGGGACAATCAGCGAATAACTCATCGTCTTTTTCGGTGCACGCAAGTCAACACCGGGAGTAAAGACAATTTTCGGTGCACGGATCATCGTTGCATTAAACTTCTCCTTGTCTTCCACACCTTCACTACCTACCGTAATGCGGAAATTACCGAATTCACCCAACTGAACGATACGCCCATCCTGCAGTTCCAGATCCAGAATATAATTCAGGTTATCCAATACCGCTTTCACGTCCGCACTCGAAACCGTACTTCGTGCAGCAATCAACTTACACAAACGTCTCATATCGGTAAAACCGGTACTTTTTGACATCGCATAATACAACTTCTTTGAATCTTTGTTACCCGGTTCCGACGGACGCAGAACCAACTTATACCCTTGTGCCATAATTAAAAATGTTTTTAGTGAATAATTAAGTACACTGCAAAGGTATAGTGGCAGAAAAGAGGCAAAAAGCAACGAAAGGCAATACACACATATTGATTTTTAAGGCACAACATCCTATTTCCATTCAATGATCACTCTCCCGTTGCTTTTCAGAAACTTAGACTTTTAACATCTTTACTCTATCGTAATCTTCTCAAACAGCTCATATAAAATATTTATTTCATGTGGAATACATCAGATAAGCCATCCCTAAATTTGATATTCTCATCTACATCATTTATCTTTGTTTGAAATTTAGCCGCCGCTATTTTAGCCGCCGCTAAATTTCAAATCAAGATTTGCAAAATGAAGTTTTATAATCGAGAGAAAGAGCTCAAATCGTTAAAAGAGACTCGGGAACAGGCTTTTAACGATCATTCCCAGTTTACAGTGATGACAGGGCGCAGGCGTATCGGAAAAACCAGCCTGATCCTAAAGGGATGCGAAGACACTCCTACTGTTTATCTCTTTGTGAGCCGAAGTAATGAAGCGGTGTTATGTAATAAATTCTCCAAAAACATTACCCAATCGCTGAACGTCTTTATTCCCGAATCTATCGATTCTTTCGCTGATATTTTTGAGATGTTAATGGGCTTCGGCCGGACTATGCAATTCAATCTGATCATCGATGAGTTTCAGGAGTTCTATTACATAAATCAATCGATATACAGCCAGATACAAGATATCTGGGACAGATACCGTAAAGAAACACATGTCAACCTGATTGTCAGTGGTTCGATTTATACACTTATGCATCGTATTTTTATGGATGCCAAAGAACCTCTATATGGGAGAATGGATCAAATGATTAAATTACAACCATTTGCTATTCATGTTTTGAAAGAAATTCTCTCTGACTACAACCCTGCTTATACGAATGAAGACCTGCTTGCTTTATATACATTTACAGGCGGGGTTCCCAAATATACCGAAACACTGATCGATAAAAAATGCTACACAATGCCTCAAATGGTTGATTGTATAATCCAGGAAAATTCAATTTTTCTGGAAGAAGGAAATATTTTATTGATTCAGGAATTTGGAAAAAAATACGGCAACTACTATTCGATACTGGCATCTATCGCTTCAGGCAAAAACACCATACAGGAAATAACCAGCGCTTTTGGTAATGCCAGTATCGGAGGGCTACTCAAACGTCTTGAAACAGATTACGAAGTGATCACTAAAAAACGTCCGATCCTGTCGAAAGAAGCAACACAAACTGTCCGTTATGAAATATCGGACAACTTTCTCCGTTTCTGGTTTCGGTATATTGTCAAATATCAAGATTATGTGCAGTCCGGCTTCCTGAAAGGGTTAGCAGATATAATAAAAGAAGACTATCCTACTTATTCCGGTATAATACTGGAAATATATTTCAGAGAACAGTTGAAAGAGAAACAGCTATTCCGTAATATCGGTTCCTGGTGGGAAACCCCCAAAGGGAAAAATAAAGAACAGAACGAAATTGACATTGTCGCTATCTATGCAAAAGAGCAAAAAGTATTCATTGCAGAAGTAAAAAGGCAACGAAAAAATTTCAAGCCGGAGCTATTCCAACAGAAAGTGGATATTATCCGCACCAAACTATTTTTCAATTACAAAATAGAAACAGCTTGCCTGACAATCGAAGATATGTAAAAAGGAGAAAAGGCAACGGAAAGTAATACACAATGATCACTCTCCCGTTGCTTTTCAGAAACTTAGATTTTTAACATCTTTACTCTATCGTAATCTTCTCAAACAGCTCATACAAATCGTCTGTTTCGGCTCTCGCATACCGGATTTTATCCGATAAAGACTTCAATTTCAGGTTGATATTAAATCCTAGCTGAACGGCGAAAGTCAGGTTCGTATAAGATGTTTTTCGTTTCTTTTCCGGTCGTTCCAACAGGTTCAGGATACG
Organism: Parabacteroides sp.; assembly: GCA_021204335.1. Lineage (GTDB taxonomy): Bacteria > Bacteroidota > Bacteroidia > Bacteroidales > Tannerellaceae > Parabacteroides. The sequence goes on from JAJPZM010000315.1 coordinate 5,215, forward strand.
GATAAACAACTCATCATCTTTCAGGTCATAAAGGAACGCACCTAAAACAGTGTCGTTACGCACAAAGTCGATAAAACGCTGACGTTCACTTTTAATCAGGCGAACAAAAAAATTACGATACGCCGGACTCAGATTCCGCCAATCGGAAAAAGCCACAGCAAAGGTATCCTTATAAAAGACCTCCTTTTCCTCCGGCAACAAATTATTCACATGTTTCTGATAACTACAAACAGCTGGTTGGGCACCCAGCAAGGCCATTAATTGATTTTTCATATAACTTTTCGGGACGGGGGATATTTATCCATCCCGACCCAAAAGCCACCAAACAAGAGAATCAAGCATCGAAAGACCGGAAGAAACCGGATTTCACTATCTTTGTCAGTGGCGGATTTTTATAATAGCGGCTTCCTGAAATACACAAAGCCCCGGAGAAGCGAATCCCCGGGGCTTGCTTTTTTGCCTGCCATTGCTCTTCACAGAGTTAAGACAGAAGAACTTTATTTCATTACTTTAGTATTAATACTGACTGCTTGTTCGCCC
>JAJPZM010000237.1 GCA_021204335.1 Parabacteroides sp.
CATCCCTTTTAAGGATGGGGTCCTGGGTTCGAACCCCAGGCGGATCACTCAAAAACAAAAGGAATCCCTGATAATAGTTTATTATCGGGGATTCCTTTTTTTCTAGTATGTAGTAGAAAATAGCCATTTCAAGCATTGTTGGTGGATAAATCATGGGACTTCAAAAACATACTATTATATATATTTATTTGTTTACCTTTGCAAAAAAACATAGTTATATGAAAGATCCTATTAGCACAATAGATAGCGAATATATAGAGTGGCTAAAAGCTATTAAACGGCAAATACGTTCTACCAGAATACGAATGATAAAAACAGCCAATACAGAGTTAATACACTTTTATTGGCAGCTGGGACAAATGATCTCTCAAAAACTGAAAGAACAGAATTGGGGTGACAAGGTAATAAACAAACTTTCAACAGACTTACGCAATGAATTTCCTGATATGCAAGGTTTTTCCCGTCAGAACTTATACTACAGTAAGAATTTCTATGAATTCTATGCAAAGAGAATACACATTTCACCCAACAATGTAATTGTCCCCCAAGTTGAGGGACAATTACAAGTAGCTGATAACTATAGAATTATCTTCGACATACCTTGGGGACACCAAAAGGTGATAATTAGCAAAGCCCAAAACATAGAAGAAGCATTGTTTTATGCGCATCAAACCCTATCTAACAGTTGGAGCAGAAGCGTTTTAGAAAATCAATTGAAGCAAAAACTCTATGAACATTACAGACAAGGACAAACAAATTTCTCGCAGACCTTACCAACCCTAACAGCAGATATGGCGCAGGAAGTAGTAAAAGACCCGTATTGGTTTGATTTTGTATCTGTATCTCAAAAAGCACGAGAACGAGATATTGAAAAGCAACTTGTCAAGCACATCACTCAGTTTCTTCTTAAACCGGGTAAAGGCTTTGCATTTGTAGGGGAGCAATACTGTTTGAACCTAAATAACAAAGAATATTTTTGCGATCTATTGTTTTATCATATCCCGTTACGAGCTTACGTCGTTATAGAATTGAAGAATGGCAATTTCAAACCGGAACATTTGGGACAGCTAAACTTCTATCAGAATCTGATCAATAACACCCTAAGAGGAGAATATGACAATCCCACTATCGGAATGTTACTCTGCCGGGATAAAGACAGGATCGAAGTAGAATATGCCTTACAGAATACTTCGTCACCGATTGGAGTTAGCGAGTTTAATGTAAGGGAACTATTACCTAAAAACTTAAAAAGCAAGCTACCAACTGTTAAAGAAGTTGAAGAAGAATTGAATAAATTTGTAGAAGACTGATATAATATTCATGGTAAATAAAAATGGAATGCTTTTATATCCCATACCGCAGAAGACAGCTCGCAGCCGCATAAAGCATCAGGGCGTTGCCGGTTCCGATGGCGAGTTGGTGACGGGTGGTTTGCCGTAGTCCGAAAGTATCAACAGGGCTCCGATACAGGCCAGGACGATTTCGGTACGGTCCGCTCACAAGGCAAGCAACCCCAATATCACCAGGTAGCACCCGAGCCACCGCGGGCTAGTTGCCCGGTGTGACCACATTCTCTTTCTTTTCATCCGTTTCTTTCTTTTTCAGGTTTAACAAAAAGCCCAGCAGGACTTTGATAAATTGCAGAATTTGTCGTAGTTCGCTCATTGCTGTTGTTGTTTTATGTGTCGTGATTATTAATTACGCTGCATTTCCCCGCACCCACTCGTACATGTCTTTCAATGCGACGATCTTTTCATGGATCGCGAGCAGGTTACGGCGATAGGCTTTGCGGTTGTCGCCGTTCAGCTCGCTGATGTAAGGGCTGTAGGCAATTTCTTTGGCGTATGCTTCGGGCTGGCGGCTGAAGCTCCAGGCACGATGGTAGCCGGTCTTAATCAGGCGGGCGAAATCGAGGAAGGAGAACTCGGCCCCACCGTAATGGCGGAAATAATGCGTCCCATACATGCCCTTCACAGTCGCTCGCTCGCCATGCCAATAGCCATTGGTGGCTCCGTAGGCCATGATACCGAAGAAATTACGATGTTCCGTCGCCAGGTGCGAGGTACCCCAGCCACTCTCCAGCGCACCTTGCGCCAGGATCATTTCCGTACTCATATCGTACGTCCAACCCGCCTTTTCGGCTGCCGGCAGACAGGTCTGTAAATACTGTATCTGTTTATCCATTTTATATGATATTTGATTGCTTTTTACTTGTATATCAACGAGATAATTCGTATATTTACTGTATGCAAACCTTCAAGAACAAACCGTATGGAGAATTCACTCAGTAAAAACAGAGTATGGGGATGGGGCGAGCTTGCCCTGCAATACTTTCCAAATATTTCGCAGAAAAGTGCAACGATGCAACTTCTGAAATGGATTCGCGTGAGCGACAAGCTCGTCAACCAACTGGAAGCATCCGGCTGGCATCCCGGAAAGAAGTTCCTAACACCCAGACAGAAGGACTATATCGTCGAACACCTGGGCGAACCCTGAAAAGCAGGGTAAGGAATTACTCGATTACCGGACGATCATCATCGTCGTCATCCCCGCTGCCCCCTTCTTCTTTATCCGTCGGATCGGGAAGTTTCTCGAAGGCGTAATTCTTGATCGCTTCGCGCAACGCTTTGCCAGGGCGGAACACGATGCGCTTGCTTTTGATCAGCGCCTGGGTAAACTCCTTCTTCGTAAGCGTCCCGGTGCTGCCGAACTGCAACTGGAAGTTACCCAGTTCACCCACCTGCACGACCTCCCCCTTTCCGAGGCTGCGCTTCATCACCTCGATCAGCTCGTCGAGGATCAAACGCACGTCGCCGGCCGAAGCGGTAGACGATAGCGAGATCAGATCGCAGAGCTCATACATATCACACACTCCCGCCGCTTTCGCATTGGCATAATATAACTTGGACCCCGCCACCGCATCTTTGCGCATGTCTCTACGCAACACTAACTTGTACTTTGCTGCCATAATCGTTCTTTTTTTAGTTAAACATCCTATGAATTAATGACATAACAAAGATACAACCGCCACTGCCCGCCCAGCGGAAAGCTGCGGAAAGAGGGGGAAGGAGTGGAAAGAAAGGGAAAGACGAGGATAACTGGAAATATTTGGGAGTATGGAAAAATACCCTATAACGTAGCACTTTTTACCCTAGAGAGTATCCCCGCCCCCTCTACCCCGTCGCACAGCGCCCTGGAGGGTAAAAGCTGATTGACAGGGGGAGGGAAATTTTATGGACAGAAACGGACATTATGGACACCACTACAATTTCAATCGAGGAGGGGACCTTTCTTACGGTAATGGCCGCAGGAAAGGCGGACAAGGTAGGTCGGCTCGAGCCGGCGCAGGTGCCGACGGACGGTGCGCTCGCTACACCCCATCTCGTTAGCCAGCAGGATCACGTCGGACGAGGTGAACTCCTCCGGAAGCGCCTCGAAGAGACGGCGGAAAGAGTCGGGGCAGGTCAGCTCGTGCACATCGGGCGACTCCGCCAGCTGCGTCATCAGCAGGCGGCTATGCGCCAGGCAAACGTCGATGATGGACAGGGCGGCACGGAAATAGGGCATGCTGCATACACGCTCGTCTACCCCATAATCCAACCTCGCGACATCGAGGGCGGTGAAAATCATGCACAGGCGGTAGGCCATCAGCCCATGACGCTTCACCACGCTCAGGAACGACTCGCTGCCGAACAGGTCGGTTTCGCGAAGCGACCGTGCGAAATAGGCATTCAGCTCCTTCCACTGCCCGGCCGAAAGGCGCACCCGCAGGGGACGCTGGCGCAAACGGCAGGACAGCTCCTTCACCCGGTCGGAGAGCCGGTCGATGTGGGCATCGAAATGTTCCGCCTCGCCGGCCGACGAGACATCTTGCCAGGCCGCCTCGCTGCGGCAGGTGTAGAGCAACAGGCGGCTGGCAAGCCCGTTCTCGGCATCCGGCACCAGGCGCGAGAACTGCCCCGGCGTACCGGCCAGCAAGACGGCCAGGCGGGGCGAGTGGATGCGGATCATCTCGTTGTCGGTCTTGCGCGACGACGAGACCGCTTCGTGGTGGAAAGCCTTGCGCAGCAGGTCGTCAAACTGTACGTAGTCTTGCCGGCTCGCACTGATTAGGGTGTCGATCTCGCTATCTGCCATCAGTCCCCCGATCTCTCCGTTTTCGGCCAGATGAACCAGCAGCTTCGCCTTGGTGATCTGGGTGGGGATGAAGAAATAGCAGGTCGAAGCCTTCAGCGGAGCGCCCGACAGGTCGACGGGCTCTTTCTTCTGATGGGCGGCGGCCTTTTTCACCTCCCACTCTTCCAGAGCCTGCAGGTATTCGTCCTCCTTGCGTTTCGTCTCGACCTCGATCAGGGAGGCATAGCTGTCGGCCAGGTGGCGCATGTCGTTGATGCAGCCTTTCCCGTTGGCAGCGGGAGCTACCTCGATGGTGAAAAGAGGGGAATAGACTTTCTTCCGGTTATAAATGCCCCACACCTTCGGCAGGTAGGCGCTCAGCACCGTGATGGCGGCCAGCAACGCCATGTCGTGCTCGCGCCGGTTGGAGTAGAAACGGACGGCCTCCCTCAGCAGCGGGGGAAGGTCGTTTTCGAGGTTTTCAGGCAGAAAAGGGGTTTGTTCGCGCAGCTCCTCCCCCGAAATCGTATCGGTGTTCGTTGTGTCCACAAATGTCCGTTTGTCCGCCTCTCCGGCGCCACGCTCCTCCTTATTTCCCTGATAAGCAGAAAATAAGGCTTGTTTCATCTCCTCCTCCGTGAAGTCGTCGGCCTGCAACAGGGGAACGCAGTAGGAGGCCACCTCGGCACTGCCGAACCCGAGCCGGTTGGCGGCACAGCCCAGGCGGTAGACCGTCTCGTTGCGGCTTCCCTCGACCGCCGGATGCTTGCGCAACCAGTCGTGCACAAAAAGCTGGCAAGGCGAAACTAAGAGGGGCGAGAAAGGGGTGGCATCGGGATTGTAGTAAGCTTCCGCATCGTCGCTCACATAGCAGCAGCGGCAGATATCCTTGCAAGCGCGGTCGCAGAAGACGCCCGACAGCCGTTCGTAGCATGCCGCCACCCCTGCAAAGGCGGCGGCATGCTGTTCGCGGTCGGTATCTACCACGACAAACACCTTCAGCCCCTCGCCACCGGGACTGACGAAGAGGGCGAGCGTGGATGGCTGCTCGCGGAAAAGGGCAACCAGGGCGCGGGGATCGGCCACATGGTCGAAGTCGAGCCCCACCACCCGGGTGTAGTTTACCAACTGGTTGGCCCGATGCCCACCCCGGAAGACGCCCGAAGGTGTAAAGCCCGGCAGCGCGCCTTTCAAGCGGCGTGCGTCCTCTTTATCGCCCGCGGCAAGAGCGTTGCGATAGGCCTGGATTTCGTGCATCCAACGGCGGGTACGGATCAGGATAATGATTTCTTCCAAAGTGCAAGGAGTCGATGCCGGCAGGTAAAGTCTCTCAAAGAATGATACAGAGGGTGTTGTTTCCATGATATTGAATTTTAAGTGATTTAATGGCGGTTAAGCCGGTTGTTTATTACGATGGCAAGGTAGGCATTCCTTCCGGAAGGGGGAAGCATGAAAACAGACCGGTTAACAACGGTCTTTCTTTTGCGGCCCTGGTCCAGGCGAGGGAACCGGGCGGACGGGCTATTGTTAACCGGTCTTTTTTCATGCGATAAGGGATTAAATTTAAATGATTATCCGCATGATGTCCGTTGATTTATTGAACATCATATGAA
>JAJPZM010000182.1 GCA_021204335.1 Parabacteroides sp.
TAATGAAATAAAGTTCTTCTGTCCGACCTCTGTGAAGAGTGAAAACAGACAAAAAGCAAGCCTCGGAGGATTCGTTTCTCCGGGGCTTCGTTGTTAGAAATAACTGAAACAATCACCTATAAAAATAATTTTACTTACATGAAAAAAACTTGATACCGCTCAGTTGAATTATGCGGTACAGAATTTGAGAGAGGAATGTGCACAGCTTGAAACGCTGTTGCACGCAGTAACAAAACAATGCAACAACCTGAACCGGCAGCTCGAATATGCCGTCTGGGACGAAGATATGGTGGTAGAAGAAACCATCCTGTTCGACGGGAGCCTCGACGAACTTCTCGAGCTGATCGGCCCGTTGCTGAAAAGCCGCAGATGGACGGTCAACGGACGGCACGAGGCAACAGCCTTCCTCCGTTCGCTCGACTCGGTGCTCCGCGTTTCACATGGCGGGAAACGCCTGGCACTGGGCACACTGGTGAATGCCGCGCTCAATTACCTCTCTGTTCACAACGACAGGTAATATCCTAAACGGAACTTGTCAATCCATGCAGCCTGTGTTTTTCATAAAATAATGAAAAAACATAGGCTGCCTTGTTGAAAGCATCTACCTTGCTTGTGTAAAAAATAGATCCTCAATTTTAAAACGAACAGTATGATTAAAGTTACTTTGTTTACCAATTTCAAATTCCGTAAGGGCGATGTGAACCTGATCGATACCCTTGATGATATCCGTAATGGAAAGTATGCTCCGGCAGTCAACCGCATCCGCACCTGTATGGATCAGGGAGATCCCGAAACGGCGGACGCCCTCAAGAAGCAACTGCCGGCCATCACCATTTCCGCCACTTACGGGAAACAACGTCTGAAAGAATACATGACCGCTTACAATCCCTTGGTTATTCTCGATTTTGACGAGTTGAATCCCGCCGATCTGCCCCGCCATATAGGGCTGATACGCGAAGCCTGCTATACTGTGGCATGTTGGATCAGTCCGCGCGGACGGGGCATCAAAATCATTGCTTATCCGGCGGTCGGGATAGAGACGGTTACCGGTAACCATCCGGCCCTCTACAAGCAGGCGAAAGACTGGTACGAACGTTTGCTGGGAGTCGGAGCCGATACTTCGGGCGGCGATGCCGGGAGGCTCTGTATCCTATCGTATGATCCGATGCTCTATCTCTCGCCCCGTTTCGAGCCCTGGTTGAAAGGGGGAGGGGGCTATGCCCGGCGATTTGCCGGTGATGGAAGCGGTGGCGGAGAAAAGGCTGTCGCCTCTGATTGCTTCCGCCCGTAAGAAAACAACCCGCAAATATCCCTATACCGAGGGCAATCGTAATAATTACGTGCATCTTTTCGCCAGCCATTGCAACCGCATGGGCGTGTCGCGTGCGGAGGTGGAGACCTATGCCTCTGAATCGTTTGCCGACCTGCCACCCGAAGAAATCCGGCAAGCCATCGACAGCGCCTATACCCATACTGAACAATATGCAACCCAGCAGCCCGCCCTCCGTTCGCATCGCGGCGATGGTTTGGTGAGCCAGATACAGGCTTTTCTGAACGAACGTTTCAACTTGCGCCGCAATATTGTCAAGCGCATGGCGGAATACCGCGACCTGAAGGGGCACAGGGCTTATCGCCAGGTGACCGATTATTGGGAAAACTCCATCTGGTGCGCTTTGCGGAAAGCGGGTGTGTTTTGCCGCCTGTCTGACCTGCGGGCGGTGATCCACTCTGATTTCAGCCCCGAATATAACCCGTTCCGGTCGTATTTCGAGAATCTGCCGCGCTGGGACGGCAAGGGCGACCCGATCGGGCAGTTGGCGGCTACGGTAGACACCACCTGTCCGGAGTTTTGGGAGAAATGCCTCCGGAAATGGTTGGCGGCGGTGGTGGCGTGTGCCATCAATGAGCAGAAGGCGAACCATACCGTCCTGCTTCTGAGCGGTGCGCAGGGGCTGGGTAAGATTACCTGGCTACGCAACCTGGTGCCTCCAGCGTTCAGAGATTATGTCTACTCGGGCAATATCGACCCTACGGGTAAAGACTCGTCGTTGATGATGAGCGATTGCTTCCTGATCATTCTCGACGAGCTGTCGGGGCAAAGCCGCGTGGAGCTTAACCAGCTGAAAGCGCTGATAACGAAAGACTCTATCCTCGAACGCCGTCCGTATGCCCGTAATGCGGAGTTGTTTGTGCGTCGTGCCTCCTTTGCCGCTACGGTCAACGACAGCCAGATCCTAACCGACCGTACCGGTTCGCGCCGTTTCCTCTGTTTCGAAACAGTCCGTATCGATTATCTTTCCGAAATCGACCATACGGCGATCTACGCCCAGGCGCTGTCGCTCTACAAGGCGGGCTTCCGCTATTGGTTTGCCGATGGTGACATTACGGAGGTCAACAACAATAACGAGCCTTTCCAGCAATCGTGTCCCGAGGCGGAGTTGCTTTTTACTTACTTCCGTAAGCCCACCCGTTTTGAACGTCCTCTGCTGCTTTCCGTCAGCGAAATTCTCTCCATCATCGCGGAACGAACGCGCTTTTCGATGACTGTTATGAGTGTGAATATGTTGGGCAGGGTACTGAAAAGTGCTTCTTTCGAGTCACGAAAGAGGCATGGAAAGCGCCTTTATTCCGTCATCCAACTGGATAACGACCAGGTGGAGGCCCGCCGTAAAGGGATGGGATATGATCCGGAGGATAAGGATGAAAACAAGGCTGAGGATGTTGATAATAAAGAGGATAATGTGTCTAATGGAAGTCTCCCCTCGGATCCGGAGCTCCCGTTCTGATATTGCCGGGGGACAGAAAGGGGCGATAAAACAGCCAGTTGGGAAACTTCTATATACTGTTCCATCTACGAACTGTTCATAGAAGGAACAAATCCCCTTTCTCTTATAAACATTCCAACCGGCGTCGTTTACCGCCCTTTTCTGCTCCCACAGCTATCGTATTTCATTGCCGCACCCATTTCCGGCAGCTGCGGCAGCCAATAAAAATAGTTGCCGCAGTCAATAAAAATAGCTGCGGCAGCCATCAAAAACAACTGCGGCAGCTATTTGAAAGTTCTTTCTTCAAGGTTCCCCCAAATGCTCGATAATACAAGCCACCTGTCGGGGTGTGAAGCATCTTACTCCGGGATGATAGCCCAATTCGAGCAGTTTCGCTTTCAGCACGCCATGATAATTGATCCACCGCCAAAGTTGTAGAATCGCTCCCCTGCGGCTCAGATGCGGGCTGTAAAGAGCTGCCAGCTCGCCAACTCCGTAAGAGCGAATAATGAAGGTCATATTTTCCATATCTAATTGCTTTTAGTTCTACTAAGATACGGAAAATCAACGGATAAAGCAAGTTTTAAGGCAATAAAACCAGATGGGTGAGAAAAGAAAAGCGTTGGGAATTATACTCCTAACACTTTTCTTTATGTAAACTGTATTATAAATTTAGAACAAACTCCAAGCCACCGTCAGCCCTGCCATTACAATAGCTACCATGCTCATCAGTTTGATGAGGATATTCAAGCTCGGGCCGGAAGTGTCTTTGAAAGGATCGCCTACGGTGTCGCCTACGACGGTTGCGCGGTGGGCTTCGCTGCCTTTGCCGCCATGATTACCTTCTTCTACATGCTTCTTGGCATTGTCCCAGGCACCGCCGGCGTTTGCCATGAAGATGGCGAGAACGAAACCGGTGCTTAGTCCGCCGATCAGCAAGCCGATTACTCCGGTGACGCCGAAGATCAGTCCGGTCAATATCGGGGCGATGATAGCCAGGAGCGAAGGAACAACCATTTCATGCTGAGCCCCTTTCGTTGAAATCTCTACGCAACGGGCATAATCGGGTTCGGCCTTTCCGGTCAGGATACCCGGTATTTCGCGGAACTGGCGGCGCACTTCTTCTACCATGTGTCCTGCTGCACGCCCTACGGCATTCATTGTCAGCCCGCAGAACATAAAGGCCATCATCGAGCCGAGGAACATACCCGACAGCACTTTCGGATTCATCAGCGTGACATCGTAATAGACCATGAAATCGGAGAAAGAAGCCTTCGACACTTCCAGCGAACGCCCGTCGGCAAACGTCAGTATATTTTCGCCCAGGCGCATCAGCCCGATCTTAATCTCTTCTATATAGGAAGTCAGCAGGGCAAGTCCCGTCAGGGCAGCCGAACCGATGGCAAAACCTTTACCCGTAGCGGCAGTTGTATTACCCAGCGAATCGAGGGCATCGGTACGTTTGCGCACCTCTTTCTCCAATCCCGACATCTCGGCATTTCCGCCGGCATTGTCGGCAATCGGCCCGTAAGCATCTGTTGCCAGCGTGATCCCCAGGGTGGAAAGCATGCCGACGGCTGCGATACCGATCCCGTAAAGTCCCATGCCTACATTGGCGAAATCGAATCCGGAAGCAAACAGGAACGAGCAGATAATACCAGTAACAACTGCCAGCACAGGGATTGCCGTTGAAAGCATGCCCAGTCCCAGTCCGGAAATAATAACGGTAGCCGGCCCGGTCAGTCCCGCTTCCGAAACCCGTCGGGTCGGTTTATACGATTGCGAAGTGTAGTATTCCGTAGCCTGTCCGATCACGATGCCCACCAGCAGACCGATCACAACCGAACAACTGATCCAGAACCAGTTGTTGAGTCCCAGCAGGTAAAGAATGCCGAAGGTCGACAAGGCTATCAGCACCGAACTGAGGTTTGTCCCAACGGCCAGCGCTTTCAGCAGATGGCGGATCGTCGCATCCTCGTTTGTACGGACAGCAAAAATACCGATGATAGACAGTACGATACCCACAGCGGCAATCAGCATCGGGGCAACCACTGCTTTATATTGCATTTCAATGCTTCCCGATGAAACGAAAGCGGCAGCACCCAGGGCGGCAGTGGCAAGGATAGAGCCGCAATACGATTCGTAGAGGTCGGCACCCATGCCGGCCACGTCGCCTACGTTATCGCCTACATTGTCGGCAATGGTGGCAGGGTTGCGCGGGTCGTCTTCGGGAATGCCGGCTTCTACTTTGCCTACCAGGTCGGCACCCACATCGGCAGCCTTTGTATAAATGCCGCCTCCCACGCGGGCAAAGAGCGCCTGGGTAGAAGCACCCATACCGAAGGTCAGCATGGTAGTGGTGATAATGGTCAGTTTATGCGTCGGGTTCAACGCTTCGTCAGGGATAAAAGCATTCAACAAGACGTACCAGAACGAGATGTCGAGCAATCCCAGACCGACAACGACCAGCCCCATTACGGCGCCGCTGCGGAAGGCAACCTGCAACCCCTTGTTCAGCGAACTGCGGGCGGCATTGGCGGTGCGGGCGGAAGCGTATGTAGCCGTCTTCATCCCCAGGAATCCAGCAAGCCCCGAGAAGAACCCGCCTGTCAGGAAGGCAATAGGCACCCATTCGTTTTGCACGCCGAAGCCGTATGCCATAATGGAAAACAGGATGACCAGCACAAGGAAAACGGAAGCAACCACCTTGTATTGCTGTTTGAGGTACGACATCGCACCTTCGCGCACATAGGAAGCGATCTTAGCCATCGTTTCCGTTCCTTCACTCTCTTTCATCATTTGCCGGAAGAAGAACCAGGCAAATATCAGCGCCAGGAGCGACGCTGCGGGTACAATCCAAAAAATACTAGTTATCATAGCGATTAGATTTAGATAAGAATTCGTATTCTTCCTGAAATTCGGTAAGTCGGAATTTATTATTAATAGTTTCCGCTCTTACC
>JAJPZM010000090.1 GCA_021204335.1 Parabacteroides sp.
GGATAATCATTTAAACTTAACCGCCTGCTCGATGATCCTGTCTTGTATGAACAATGTAAAGCCGGTTGCCGTAAACTGGCCCACGATTTCGATCGCAAACGCCTTGCTGAACAAATGCTTGAAATAATAAAAAACACAATATGAAAAAGATTATGCTTGTCTTCGGTACACGCCCCGAAGCGATAAAGATGTGTCCTCTGGTAAAAGAGTTTCAAAAATATCCCGACCGGTTTAAAACAATCGTATGCGTTACCGGTCAACATCGGGAAATGCTGGATCAGGCACTTCGTATCTTCCATATTCATCCTGATTATGATCTGGATATTATGAAACAGGGACAGGATTTATATGATGTAACTGCCCGCGTGTTGATTGGAATGCGCGATGTGCTAAAAGAAGCAGGGCCCGATCTGGTATTGGTACATGGTGATACGACAACCTCAACTGCTGCTGCGTTGGCTGCCTTTTATCAGCAAATACCTGTCGGGCATGTGGAAGCCGGACTGCGTACCTATAATATATATAGCCCCTGGCCGGAAGAAATGAACCGGCAACTGACGGGACGAATTGTATCAGTCCACTTCTCTCCTACCGAATTAAGCAAAAAGAATCTGCTCTCGGAAGGAATCTCCGAAGAAAAGATTATAGTAACCGGCAATACGGTGATAGATGCCTTATATCATGTAGTCGATCAGATAAAAGAAAAGGAAGAATTACGCCAACGGCTTGTCAAAGAATTAGAAAAAGCAGGTTATAAAAGGAACCAACCGAAACAAAATGTCCGGAAATTGGTTTTAATAACAGGTCATCGCAGGGAGAATTTCGGTGAAGGTTTTATTGCCATCTGTAAAGCAATTAAGACGTTAGCCATGAAATATCCCGAAATAGATTTCGTCTATCCGATGCACCTGAATCCGAACGTCCGAAAACCGATACGGGAAGTATTTGGAGATACGTATCTTCCGAATATGTTCTTTATCGAACCGCTGGAGTATCTGCCGTTTGTCTACCTGATGGAATTGTCGTCTATCGTGCTGACCGACAGCGGAGGCATACAGGAGGAAGCGCCCGGACTGGGCAAACCCGTCCTGGTCATGCGCAACACGACCGAACGCCCGGAAGCATTAAACGCCAGAACAGTCAAACTAGTAGGAACCGATTACGTCAAAATCGTGGATGAAACCTCCCGCTTGATTGAAGATGAAAAGTATTATAACCAAATGAGCCAGGCTGTCAACCCATACGGTGACGGACGGGCTTGCCAACGAATTGTAGCACAAATAAGAAATATTTTATGAGAACTTTATGCCGATACATCGTATGCTTTCTATGTTTCTTCATGCCATTGGCAGTTACTGCACAGATACCTCAGGAATTGCTCGAAAAAGCCAAGGCGGCAGGCATGTCGGAAGAACAAATCCAACAGGAAATAAAAAAAACGGCTGGAACAACAGAACACAGAATATAAACAACCAGTCATCTCCGCTGCCGAAACACAGATAACCGACCGGGTAACGATCGATACCGAAATCCCATCCATTGAAGAACAACGCGAAAGCAATACATCGCAGGACAGCACTCAAAATCAGGTATTCGGCCGCGAAATATTCTCCAATAAAAGCCTCTCTTTCGAGCCGAACCTGAATATGCCTACTCCGAAAAACTATCCTTTATCTGCAGGTGATGAGCTGCTGATCAACGTCTGGGGCGATTCCGAACTAAACTTAAAACTGACCATTTCGCCCGATGGCACAATCATCATTCCCAACCTCGGCCCCGTCGCCCTAAGCGGTCTGACAATCGACGAAGCTGAAAACCGCATTCGGCAGGAACTGGGAAAAATCATGTCGAACCTGGTGAATGGGGAAGAACCGAATACATTTGTTTCGGTCGGCCTGGGAAAGATACGCAGCATAAAAGTAAATATTGTAGGAGAAGCTGTTACGCCCGGCACTTATACATTGCCGTCGCTCGCCACCCTGTTTAATGCGCTGTATGCCGCCGGTGGTGTAAATGATATTGGCTCCCTGCGTAATATCCGCGTCTACCGCGATAATAAGGAAGTTGCCAATCTGGACGTGTACGACTATCTGCTGAACGGAAAATATGATACGAATATCCGTTTGGAAGACAACGACATGATTATCATCGAACCCTACGACCAACTGGTCAACACAAAAGGAAAAGTAAAGCGCAACCGTACTTTCGAACTTCGTAAAGGCGAAACCCTAAGCGATCTGCTGAAAATGACAGGCGGATTTACCGGAGATGCTTATACCGAAGATGTTACCATCAAACGGAAATCAGGTTCACGCTACCAGATTGCTACCGTATCGGAAGAAGACTTTCCCCTCTTTATACTCCAGGACGGCGATTCGTTGTTGGTTGATTCCGTAATCCCCTTCTACGATAACCGACTCACTATAACTGGAGCAGTCTGGCGTCCGGGCGAATACGAATTAAGCCCTAAGACGTATACCGTCAAACAACTGATCGAACGTGCCGCCGGATTGAAAGGAGACGAGTTCATAGGCCGCGCCCACCTGACACGGTTAAATCCGGACTTTACAAGTACTGTAATTGCTATTAACATCCAGGATATCATGAGTGGGAAAGCGCCGGATATGGAGTTGCAAAGAGAAGACAAATTGCACATCCCTTCACTGTTTGAACTACGCGAGCCTTATACGATAAAAGTCGGTGGCGCCGTCAACTTCCCGGATACCGTCATCCCTTACAGCAAAAATATGACCGTCGAGGATGCGATCATACTGGCCGGAGGATTACAGGAATCCGCCTCGACAATCAACGTGGAAGTAGCCCGCCGCATCAAAGATCCCACAGCCGACAAGAGTACGAACCAGATCTCAAAAGTATATACGGTTTCGCTGAATGAAGATTTAAAATTCCAACATGAAACCTCCGATATACAAACCGACACCTTATTTACACTCGAGCCTTTCGATGATGTCTTCGTACGTTTCTCTCCCGGCTACGAAGTGCAACAGGTTGTAAAGGTCGATGGCGAAATCACGTTTGCCGGCGATTATGCCCTTCCGCATAAAAACACGCGCTTAAGTAACATCATCGCCCAGTCGGGAGGCGTGACACCGGATGCCTACGTAAAAGGAGCCAGCCTGAAACGGCAACTTACGCAGGACGAGATGCGGCAGGTCGAAACGCTGCTCCAACTGAGTAACAATAACAAGCAAAGTAAAGACTCCGTAGCCCTTTCACTGGCAAATATCAAAGATTATTCCGTAGGTATCGACCTGCAGGAAGCGCTTGCCCATCCCGGAAGCACACACGATCTGGTGCTTCGCGACGGCGATGTAATTTATATTCCTCAATTGCAAAGTACGGTAAAGGTCAGCGGTTCCGTTACTTACCCGAACAGTATCACCTATACGAAAAACATGTCGGTACGCGATTGCCTGTCGCAAGTCGGAGGATACAATGATATTGCACGAAAATATCCGATCGTCATCTATATGAATGGAAAAGTAGCCTCTACACGCCGGGTAGGAATTTTCTTCAAACGTTATCCGAAAGTGGAGCCGGGATGCGAAGTCGTCGTCCCGTCCAAAGCCCAACGGAATAAGAACGCCAGTCTGGCAGAGATACTGAGCATTACAGGCTCGACGACTTCGATCGCCGCAATGATCACCTCTATGATAAACTCCTTAAAATAAGCAGTAATGGATACCGTTGAAAATAAATCGCCCGAAGCCGGACAGGATATAGACTTTATCGTTATCGCCCGTTATCTGTGGTCGAAACGTAAACTATTGCTGAAAAGTGCCGGCATAGCCATACTGGCAGGCTTAATCATTGCTTTCAGCATCCCCAAAGAATATACGACCACCGTCAAGTTAATGCCCGAAACGAACAATGCAGCCAATAAAATGAATAACCTGGACGGATTGGCAGCAATGGCAGGCATTGACCTGAGTAATGCAACCAGCCAGGATGCAATCTCGCCGGAAGTTTATCCGGATGTCGTTCGCAGCGTCCCTTTCCTGGTGGAGCTGTTTTCGCAACAGGTGACTAATAAAAACAAGACTTTGTCCGGCTCCTTATACGATTACCTGGAAGAACATCAAAAACAGGCCTGGTGGAGTTATATTATAAAAGCGCCATTCAAAGGATTGTCATATCTGACCGGACTTTTTAGTGAAAAAGAAGAAAAGACCGATCAGGTCGACCCGTTTCATCTGACCAAAGAACAGGAAAGGATTCTTCGGGAATTACAAAATAAAATTACAGTCTATGTCGATAAAAAGACGCAAGTCGTATCGGTTGCCGTAGAAATGCAAGACCCGGTCATTTCAGCACAGGTTACGGAAAATGTGGTAAAAATGCTACAAACTTATATCACTAATTACCGGACACAAAAAGCCAAACAAGATCTGGAGTTTACCGAAAAAGTGTTGAAAGAAGCGCGGGCCGCCTATTACAAGGCACAGCAAACGTATGCCGCTTTCGAAGATAATAATAAAAATATCATTTCATCCAGTTACCGCACCGAACAGGAACGGTTAAAGAATGAAATGACACTTACTTTCAATGTCTACAACACGCTGGCCCAAAAACAGGAACAGGACAAACTGAAAGTACAGGAACAGACGCCTGTCTATACGATCATAGAACCGGCAACCGTTCCGCTCAAAGCCTCGTCTCCACAAAAACCGCTCATTCTTGCAGGATGTGTATTACTGATCCTTGCAGGAATGAGCGGGTATTTACTAATTAGGGATAAACAATTATTCTGAAACCTTATCTCAAAGTACCTTGCTGGGCATCCTGAATCATCTTTTCGTTAGCAAGGATCAGGATTTCAACGCGACGGTTGAGGGCACGTCCTTCGGGCGTGTCGTTGCTGGCAACCGGATCGTGAACGCCTTTGCCTTCATATTCCATACGACGGCCGCTTACACCCTGGTCGACCATCAGATAGTCGTAAACGCTTTTCGCCCGTTTTTCCGACAAAGTCTGGTTGTAATCGACCTTACCGGTATTGTCGGTATAACCGATGATCCGGATATCGGTATCCGGGTTTTCATTCAGGCTGACAGCCAGTTTACGCAACGCGCTGCGTGATGCGTCGCTCAGCGTGCTCGAATTGGTAGCAAACAAGATACCCGAATCGAACGTCACTTTCAAAGCCTCGCCATTGTTGATCGTTTCGACAGTGGTTTCTGGCGGCAAAGTGGCTTCCAGTTCTTTTTTCTGTTTGTCCATCTTCTTTCCGATCAGGGCACCCGCCGTACCTCCCACGGCAGCACCGATCACAGCGCCCAACGCCGTATTACCGGCCAACGCGCCAATTCCCGCTCCGGCAGCAGCACCGCCACCTACTCCGATGGCTGTTCCTTTCGCCGTATTATTCCATGTTCCGCAACTACTAAAAATAACTGCCATACACAGCAATACAGATAATAACTTAAAATTTCCCATTGTTCTTACTCTTTATAAACCTTTTATGAATATAACAATTATCAATCGAACATGTTGATAGAATCGCAATATTCAAGCTCTCCCTGCACAATAAAGCCAATTGCTTCGGGTTCGAATTTGCCGACGCCGTCTTTTTTGGCATTCTTCACAACATACTCAATCAATTCATCTTCATCTATTTCAATATCTTCTTCATCATCGACATCATCGTTCAGATAACCGCGTGATTCATAAAAATCGTAGATCAGATCTACAATATAATTAATATCGTCATTACTGAATCTCCCTTTCAATTCCTGCGGAAGATAGTTCTGGATAAATTTTACCGATTCTTCCTCGTCATAAATAAAATCGTCTCTGTCGCTCATAACATTCTTTGTTTAATTGGTTACATACCCTTGCAAAGATATTGTTTTAATTGAAAACTTAAAAAGGATTTACCGGAATTCGGCATCTTTTCGGCCTTCCCGACTGTTATTCAGAAAACAGAAAGTTATTATTAAACAAAGAAGAATATGAAAAAGATTGTTTTACTCCGCCATGGCGAAAGCGCCTGGAACAAGGAGAACCGGTTTACCGGATGGACCGATGTCGATCTCACCGAAAAAGGGATAGAAGAAGCCCGCAAAGCCGGCGACTTGCTGAGAAAAGAAGGATTCGTTTTTGACAAAGCCTATACATCTTATCTGAAACGTGCCGTCAAAACATTAAACAATGTACTCGACCGGATGGACCAAGACTGGATTCCCGTTGAAAAAAACTGGCGGCTCAACGAAAAACATTACGGCGCACTGCAGGGACTCAACAAAAGCGAAACCGCCGAGAAATACGGAGACGAACAGGTGCTGATCTGGCGAAGAAGCTACGACGTTGCCCCGCATGCCCTCAACGAGGACGATCCGCGCAATCCCCGGTTTGAAATACGTTACAAAGACGTGCCCGACAACGAACTGCCGCGTACCGAATCGTTGAAAGATACCGTCAACCGCATCCTGCCTTACTGGAAAGATGTCATCT
This sequence comes from Parabacteroides sp., assembly GCA_021204335.1. Classification (GTDB taxonomy): domain Bacteria; phylum Bacteroidota; class Bacteroidia; order Bacteroidales; family Tannerellaceae; genus Parabacteroides. The sequence continues at coordinate 6,475 of JAJPZM010000090.1, forward strand.
TCCCGTCGCTCGAAACAGCCAACCAACTATTGGTAACCGCCCATGGTAACAGTTTGAGAGATATTATTAAATATGTACGCAACATTGCCGACGATGATATCGTACATCTCAACCTGCCAACCGCCGTCCCCTACGTGCTCGAATTCGACGACGACCTGAATCTTGTAAAAGATTATTTCCTGGGCGACCCCGAAGAAATCAAAAAGCTGATGGATGCTGTCGCCAATCAGGGGAAAAAGCAAAAGGATAACAATATGATTTATTTTCAAAACCTGGGACATAAAAAATCCCAGGTATCAAAATGATATTTTAAGTACTCCATAACTCGAACAGACGCAATCCTGGTGCAGACAAGAGGATTTTCATGCGATTCTCCGGAGATTAAGAAGTATCAGATTGCATTAAAATCAGCACAAAAACATCTATTACGAAAAAATTATCCAGACTATCCTATTCATCTGCTCTCAAATACTGACTTCAAACAGATTTATGAATTATAATTTTCATTCGTTTCTATCAATCTTCCAGAGAGAAAACATGTCGAAAAACATGCAATAGAGAAAGAAAAAAGGCATGCAAACCCGCCAAAACCGGAGTGCACTCAAGATATTTTTCCATTAAACGGAGATAAAACTCCATTAAACAGAAAAAAACTTCGCTTTAACCAAAGTTGCAAAGTTGTTTAGCGAAGCAAAAAATCAGAAAAAAGAGACTTATTTGTTAAATATCGTAATCAAAAGAGTCCTGGAATAACAGTTTTAGAAAACATACAAGTAAGCTATTTCACTCATTCCACATCTATTTAACACTAATACCAGGCATCCGATATCTATTTGCACTAAACACAAGATAATTAATCTAGCCGTAAAGGAGAATCCCGATCCGAACAAAAATTAGTCAATCATGTTTAAATAATAAGACATCATTTACTTAAAACAACTAAAATAAATTTTAATATGAAACGAATATTTTTTACTGTATTATTAGCTGCACTGACAACTGTCGCATACAGCCAGGCCGACGATAAAGGCTATCAGGAAGGGAAATGGGTAACCAAGGGAGTAACAGGGCTCAACCTGTCGCAAACGGCAATGACCAACTGGTCGGCAGGCGGTGAAAACTCAGTCGCAGGAAATGCCTACCTCAACGGATCTTTGACGCATAAAAGCGGTAACTGGCTATGGGTAAGCAACCTGGTTCTCGATTACGGATTGACAAAAACCAAATCGCAGGGAGTAAGAAAAAGTACGGATAAGATCGGACTTTCCACCCAGCTCGGATACAGCACCAACAATGTTTGGTTCTACACATTGATGGGTGACCTGAACACCCAATTCGCCAAAGGCTACAATTACCCGGACAAAAAACATTACATCTCTAACTTTTTTGCCCCCGCCTACTCCAACATTTCACTGGGTATGGAATACCGCCCTAAAAGCAATTATTCCATCTACCTCTCGCCCGTTTCCGCAAAAATGACTTTTGTCGACGATGATTATCTGTCAGACCTGGGCGCTTTCGGTGTCGACCCGGGCGACCGTTTCAAAATCGAATGCGGCGCCTACCTGAAAGCCCGCGCGGAAATGCCTGTGATGGAAAATGTAAATATGATTACCACCGCCGACTTTTTCACCCCCTACAACAACCAGTTCGGAAACATCAATATAAATTGGGATATGCTGATCAGCATGAAAATCAATAAATTCCTTTCCGCCACACTGAACACGACTCTGAAATACGACAACGATGTGAAAACGTTCGACGACAACGACACGAAGCATGGCGCAAAAGTACAGTTCAAAGAAATACTCGGAGTGGGGCTTGCCTACAATTTTTGATGTGCTTTAATCAGTACCCACGTTTTTTCTTGAAAAATAGGGCACAAACGGTTGCAGTATCCAAAAGAAAGGAGTAAATTTGCACGTCGAAAACAAATATGATTAGAAATGATCGATAAAATTAAGGCTCTGCTTCAGGAAGTGGAGAATATAAAAGCAGCGAATGCCGAAGAACTGGAAGCTTTACGCATCAAATACCTCAGCAAGAAAGGAGAAATTTCTGCGTTGATGAATGATTTCCGCAACGTAGCGGCCGATCAGAAACGTGAAGTCGGACAGTTTCTTAATCAGCTGAAGGAAACTACTCAAAATAAGATCAACGAACTGAAAGAGAGTTTTGACAACGTGCAGACAGGCAACGATGATATCGACTTGACCCGTACGGCATATCCTGTCGAATTGGGAACACGCCACCTGCTTTCTATCGTGAAAAAAGAAATCTGCGACATTTTCGGACGTCTGGGATTCAGCATCGCAGAAGGACCGGAAATCGAGGACGACTGGCATGTATTTTCTTCTTTGAATTTTGCTGAAGATCATCCTGCACGTGATATGCAGGACACGTTCTTCATCCAACATAACCCGGATGTTTTACTTCGTACGCATACATCATCGGTACAGACCCGCGTGATGGAGAATCAACAACCTCCTATCCGCATCATCTGCCCGGGACGTGTGTACCGCAACGAAGCTATTTCTTACCGCGCACACTGTTTCTTCCATCAGGTAGAAGCCTTATATGTAGATAAGAACGTATCGTTTGCCGATCTGAAACAAGTCCTGCTTTTCTTTGCAAAAGAAATGTTCGGCCCGGATACAAAAATACGTTTACGCCCTTCCTACTTCCCGTTTACGGAGCCATCCGCCGAAATGGATATCTCCTGTAACCTGTGCAGTGGTAAAGGATGTGCATTCTGCAAGCATACCGGATGGGTAGAAATACTCGGTTGCGGAATGGTAGACCCGAACGTACTCGAAAGCTGCGGTATCGACAGCAAAGTGTACACCGGCTACGCCCTGGGAATGGGTATCGAACGTATTACCAACCTGAAATACCAAGTTAAAGACCTTCGAATGTTCTCGGAAAACGATGTCCGTTTCCTGAAACAGTTCGAATCAGCCAATTAAATTGAAAACCTAAGTCATGTACTATCTTCCCTGGGTCTTTAACCAACCCGGAGAAAACACACTAAAGTAGATGAATATGATAAAGGTTTTGATTTTAATTACAGGAGGAGCAATCGGATCGGCACTGCGTTATGGAGTTTCTCTATGGGTGCAACGATCGTTGCTATACTCCTTTCCTTTCGGGATACTTTCCGTTAATGTACTCGGTTCTTTCCTGATCGGCTTCTGTTGGAGCCTTGCCGAAAGCTACAATTTCTCCGTTAATACACGCGCATTTCTTTTCACCGGATTATTTGGCGGATTCACCACTTTTTCGTCGTTTGCACTCGATACGGCGTCGCTGATGAAGACCGGTGATTATAAATTAGCACTCCTGAATATACTAGCCAGCAACGTCTTAGGTATTATTGCCGTCTTTCTGGGTTTGTTACTTGGAAAAAATGTATTATCTTTATTGAAATAACAGTATGAGAAAAGAAGAACGATACAAAGGAGTTTTAAACTGGTTCAGGGAAAATGTACCGGTTGCGGAAACGGAGCTTCACTACGACGATCCGTACCAATTGCTTATTGCTGTGATCTTATCGGCACAATGCACCGACAAACGGGTAAATATGATCACCCCTGCCTTGTTTGAAGATTTTCCCACACCGGAAGTACTGGCAGCCTCGACACCCGAAGTGGTATTCCAATATATCCGCAGCGTTTCCTATCCGAACAACAAAGCCAAACATCTGGTCGGGATGGCAAAAATGCTGATAGAAGACTTCGGGGGCGTCGTTCCGTCGAATATCGACGAGCTGCAAAAGCTACCCGACGTAGGACGGAAAACCGCCAACGTGATCGCCTCCGTCATCTACAACAAGCCGGCGATGGCAGTAGACACCCATGTTTTCCGCGTGGCAAACCGCATCGGACTCACCAACAACAGCAAAACACCGCTGGAAACAGAAAAGGAACTGGTAAAACATATACCGGAGACTCTGATCCCCATCGCCCATCATTGGCTGATCCTGCATGGACGCTATGTCTGCCTGGCACGAAAGCCCAAATGCGAAGACTGCGGGCTGAAGTCCTGGTGTAAATATTTCCTGACACCCCGCCCTTGAAAGAATGAAGACGTATAGGCAGGAAATAGTCATTTATACGTTAGCTGCTCTCGCTATCCTGTCGGCAGTCTGGTACTTTTTCGGAAAAATGAAAGAGAGCAAGGAGGTGGTGCAAACCGACCTGTTTTCTCTGACAGCCCCCGATCCATACGCCATACTGACAGTGAACCGCCCGGCAACCTTTGCCCGGATGATCCTGGCAAAGCCTCTTATCTATCAGGCTTTTTCCTCTGAAATACCGGAGATATACCTTTCTATACTGAAAAAAAATACTGATATTCCCTCTTTCCAGTTATCTTTCCATCCTGCGGGTACGATACTATATGCCAAAGCCGATAGAAGTACCGCCGAACGCATCGAAAGTGAAATCTTAAGAGACACATTCAACTCTTTCGCTCCCCAAAAGCAGACAAAGGACGGGATCGTATTTACCTATTTCCCGGACACGAACAACCGCTTTTTCGGCTTCTACCGACACAACGGTGTCTGGGTGGCAAGTTACAGCAAAAAATTATTGGAGGAGGTTGCCGCTATACAAAGAAACAATAAAAATTATATCACCAAAGAACAGGAAACGTTGTGCAAAACACTGGACAGGAACGCACCTCTCAACCTGTTGATAAAATCTGAAAAGCTGGATCTGTACACAAGGACAAGCGATTCATGCCAATGGAGAGTCAGCGATAGATGGCTGGGTGCCGATTTGTTCGAGAGCGAAGGAAACATTTGCTACTTCAGCAGCCTGCCTTACCATGAACCGGCAGATACACTTTACCGGACTGTGGCCGATACTTTATCGGCAAGGCTGGAACAACAATTCCCGCAACTCCATATCACCTGCCAGTTCTATGAAGAAAACGGGAAATTCTATTATACCGGATGTACCGACTAAAGGGTCGGGCGAACCACCAGCCCGTCGTAAGCCAGATGCACGTGCGGGGGTAATCCCTTTTCTACCTGCGCCTGCAACCCGATCCGATGGCTCATGTGAATCAGATAGGCTTCTTTCGGACGGATACGGGCAATCTTTTCCAAGGCTTCTTCCAGGCTTTCGTGCGTAGGATGCTCTCCGGGCCTTAAAGCCGTAATAGCCAGCACATCGAGGCCCTCGAGTTTCGCATATTCCCTTTCCGGCAAATCTTTCAGGTCGGTCAGATAAGCCATATTGCCGATACGGTAACCCAGAATAGGCAACCTGCCATGCATCACACGTATCGGGTTGACCATAACTCCGGCTGCAACGAAAGGTTCTTCCGTAATACGGTGTATTTCCAGATTAGGGACACCGGGATATTTCTGTTCGCGAAAAACGTAAGGGATACGTGTCTCGATTGCCTCGGCAACATTGTCTTCGGCGAAGATATCGACAACCCGATACCTGCCGAAAGGACGAAGATCGTCCAAGCCCCCTACATGGTCGTAATGTTCGTGTGAAATTAATACGGCATCCAAATGGTATATTTTGTTTTGAATCATTTGCCAACGGAAATCCGGGCCACAATCCAAAAGGATTCGTTTACCCTCTGTTTCCACCAAAACGGATGTACGCAAACGCCAGTCGCGCGGGTCCTTACTTGTGCAGACTTCACACTGGCAACCAATTTCAGGAACTCCGGTAGAAGTTCCTGTTCCCAAAAATGTAATTTCCATTATCCTACATATTTAACCTCAGGCATGATCTCGATGCCAAAACGATCTTTTACAGCGGTACGGATGCTTTCGGCAACCAGGGCGATCTCGTGGCCTCTGGCTTCGCCCAGATTGACCAGCACCAACGCCTGCTTTTCGTAAACACCGACAGGGCCATGCGATTTGCCTTTAAAACCACATTGCTCGATCAACCAGCCGGCAGGAACTTTTATTTTTCCTTCTCCGGCAGGATAAGACGGGATCTCCGGATATTTCACTTTCAGCACTTCAAACTGTGTGACTAGAATCACCGGGTTCATAAAGAAACTTCCGGCATTTCCCAGTTCTTCAGGATCGGGCAATTTCTCGCGTCGGATCGAAATAACAGCTTTGCGGATCGCATCGAGCGTGATCTCCGGATATTTCGCCAACGCTTCTTTCAGGTTGCCGTAATTTATGGAGAAAACCGGATGCTTATCCAACCGCATTATTATATAAGTAACAATATACGGATCGTTATGTTCGTTTTTGAAATAACTACTGCGGTAGCCATACTCGCATTCTTCATTTGTAAAAACACGTTTTTCAAATGTCAGCTGGTTGTATGTCTCCACACTTTCTATTACATCTTTTATCTCTACTCCATAGGCTCCGATATTCTGTACGGCGGCAGCACCGGCTTCACCCGGTATATGCGAGAGGTTCTCTATCCCGCCCCATCCCTTAGAAACGGCATAGGCAACCACATCATCCCACTTTTCGGCAGCGCCGACACGCAACCAGACCTGTTCGTCCGATTCCCTCTCCACGCTTATTTCCCGAATGGCCGAGTGCAGGATAATCCCGTTGAAATCATTAATGAATAACAGGTTACTACCGCACCCGATATGTAACGACAAACACTCCTGGAAATACTCGTCCCGCAAGATACGTCCTAATTCTTCTTCGTTCGTATATTCCATAAACCAACGCGTCTTAACCGGCAAATGAAACGTGTTATGTTTCTCCAGGGAGTAATTTTCTTCTATTCTCATAATCTCTGTTTTTATCAGAGAGCAAAAGTAAGAATAATTTATAACGTATCGACGATTTCGCGCTGTTTCGTAAAAAAGATCATCCGCTGTATCTCGCCGCTCTGGGAGATCAAGGTGGAATAACATTTCAGCGATTGAATCCACTCTTTCTGGGCCCGACATATTTCAGGGTGCTGGGAATCCATATAATTGATCGCATACAACCGGAACATGCACAACTGGAAACTACCCTTTTCGAGGAAAGTATAGGTCGCTTCGAAATTAATATTCGACAGGTATAGATTAACCTTGTTTCCGTTCGGATACTCCCCTTTCGCTGCAATCTGTTCCATCTCATCCAACAGATGGTGGAGTTCTTGCTTCATTACTTCCAGATCTTCATCGGTCAGCATATTCAGTCCGGCAAAATATTTTATCTCCCGGACGAGAGCCTGGAATACATTATTATCGAGGATCGTATAAGAGTTCGGAAGCAAACGGGTTTCCTGCGTCAGCCTGCGCTGCGACTCCAAAATCTTCTCCGGGACAATAATATCGGACATACTGGTCGTCATCTTCATCCCGTTATTCTGGTGCATCCACCGGCACAAACGGAATTTCGTCAAACGCTCATAGGATGAATAGAAAGTAAACGGAACGATGTTGCACGCAGCACTGAGAATCGCGCCCGGATCGTCTTTGACAAAATTAAATAGCTTATAGTAGCGGTTCAGAATATCATGGTATTTATCCATCTGGCTGATCCCGTTCGATACATTCATATTAAAAATAGCCCCATCCGACCTGTTGGTACCGACAATCTGGTCCAGCGAAAGACCGAGACTCTGCGATAAAAGCGATACTTCATAAAAAAGTGAATGGCACCTCACCTCTCAACCGGCGATAAACAGCTTCCTTACCTATGGATATTACATCCATAATATAGTTTGCCAAATTAGTATCTTCCGGGAGATGTTCCCGCATGGCTTTGATAAGCCCGTTATTCAATGCATCTTTCATAATTATTAGTGTGTTATATTACTGTTTTTACCCATACATTTTTTTCACTTCTGTTTCGAATACCGAAAACCATCCCGGTTTAACTTTTTTTGTTTCTCTCAGCGTAATAAACGCTCACAGCTTTTGTTTAATAAGAAATAAACGCTAATTTTGTTGTCTGCAAAAAGACACCATTTAGAAAATGCAATGGCGTACATTTGCAACGTATATAATCATTAAAAAGAAACACTCATGAACAAAGCAGAACTTATTGAGGCCTTAGCAGATAAGGCAGGGTTACAAAAGCAAAAAGCAAAAAAAGTATTAGATGCTTACATCGAGATCGTAACCGAAAAAATGTCACAAAAAGAGGAAATTACTCTTATTGGTTTTGGTACATTAATACCCAGACCTCAAACTGGCCGCTTGGCTCGTAATCCAAAAACTGGTACTCCGGTTCAGATTCCAGCCAGAACGACGGTAAAGTTCAAACCCGGTAAATTCTTGCTGGAAGCTATGAACGGAAAGAAATAATTCTTTTTTCTTTAAAACGTCCTTTATACGCTGGTATGAAGGACGTTTCTCGTACCTATATTTCCGTTTCTTTTATTCTATCAGCAAAAATACACACAGATTTCTAGTTAACTGAGGTGTTTTTTATGAATATCAAAACCCTATTGTTCTAATTGAACAACACACTGCTGACTCGCACTCCAGATACCGCAACAAACGAATCCGAACCACACTTGTAGTTTCGGAATATGAAACTTTTATCTCGTTTTATAAGTTTTACGGACAAAGATTTGCATGCTACTTTAATTGTACATAAATTTGGCGCCGAAAAAAACATTATTGTCAGGCATTTATAATATACACATGAAAATAGTTAATCTTGGAGAGTCGAACTCCATCCTGAACCGGTTCGTGTCGGAACTCAGAGACGTAAACATCCAGAAAGACAGTCTACGTTTCCGCAGAAATGTAGAACGCATGGGTGAAATTATGGCCTACGAAATCAGTAAAGATTTTACTTATAGCCGGAAAGAGATACAGACTCCGCTTGGAATAGCCCCGATGAACACTCCCGATAATCATGTAGTTATCAGCACCATATTACGTGCCGGGCTACCTTATCACCAAGGCTTCCTGAGCTATCTCGACTATGCGGAAAACGCTTTCATCTCTGCTTACAGAAAATATAAGGACCGTTTGAACTTCGATATCCATATCGAATATATCGCCTCTCCCCGGATAACAGATAAAACATTGATCATCACCGATCCTATGCTGGCAACCGGAAGCTCTATGGAACTGGCTTATGAAGCATTATTGACCAAAGGACATCCGGCACATACCCATGTCGCCTCCATCATTGCCAGCCGGCAGGCCATGGAATACCTGCAAAGAAAGATGCCGGACGACAAAACAACGATCTGGATTGCCGCCCTCGACGACGAACTCGACGAGCACTCCTATATCCTCCCCGGATTAGGTGATGTCGGCGACCTGGCTTTCGGAGAAAAAGAATAAAAATCAGCGGGGTAGTGAGAACCAGAAACGGGAACCTTTTCCCAATTCGGAATCTACCCCGATTTTACCCTTCTTCTGTTCCACTATACTTTTGCAGATCGAGAGTCCTAATCCGGTACCCTGCTTAAAGGTATTGCCTTTATAGAAACGGTCGAATACATGTTCGCGCACCTCCTCACTCATACCAGTGCCGGTGTCGGTTACACTAAACTCTATTTCATCGGGATGAAGTATATAGTCCAGCACAATCGAACCCTTTTCCGTATGCTTGATCGCATTATTAATAAAGTTTGAAAAGAGTTGGGTCAGGCGCACCTGGTCGAATTTGAAAACGTAAGGTTCCAAGTTCGGAGAACAGTAAAGGGTTACACCCTCCGGCACCTTGATCCTCATCGACATGACAATATCTTCAAGGAACTCTTTCAGTTTAATCTTGACCGGATTAAATTCAATCGTATTTGCCTCAATCTTTGCCAGATCCAACACATCAGAGATCAATTGTAGCAACAATTCATTATTTTTCTGAATGATGCCGGCAAACTCGACCTGTTCTTCCTTATCGTCGGAATCGACCAACAGCGTGGAGAAACCGACAATCGCATTTAACGGAGTCCGTATCTCGTGGCTCATATTTGCCAGGAAAGCAGATTTCAGGCGGTCGAGTTCTTCCGCCTTTTCACGTTCCTGTTCGGTTTGTTTCAGTTCTGTTATATCGTAATTCACACAGATCATTTCCAACTTACCCGGATCGTTTTGCTGGGGGGGTACACATTACGTTGACGCGTATCCACTTCCATCCGTCCTTGTTTTTAACCCGCAGTTCTTTTCGGATACTGGTAGCTTCTTTTCGCTTTACCTTCTCGAAAAAATCCAGCATAATAATACGATCCTCGGGATGCACGGCACTATATATACCGATAACCTGCGTCAAAGGCGTGCCATCCTTTTCGCCCAGGTTCTGATACCACTGGCTGATCGCGTACCCCTCGCGGGAGTACAAATCGAACTTCGCATAACCCACTTTGGCATAATGGCTTACCAATGTAAAGAAATATTCGAATTCTTCAATACGGTTATAGGCAACCATCTGGTCCGTATTGTCCAGATTAATAAAAAGATAGTTTATCAAATTACCCTTACTGTCATAGAGCATGGTCACTTTGGTTATTAATTCGATAAAATCAGTTTTTTGGGTCGGATAATAATTATCGGATCTTATCTTTTCAAAAGGATAATTCAGGCGGAACGAAACTGCTCCCCTTTTCCGCAACTTGCAAAGAATTTCTGCCGGAATAACCGGATTTTCAAATAAATTGATACCTAATGCATCCTTTCTCGATTTTAAACCGAATATCTCGACATCCTTATTATTTATGTCAATCAAATAGCCATTCCTTATCATATAGTTCTATTCCGGCAGGTATATTGGTATAGATATTACGCAATAATTTTTGACCTTGCTCCAACGCTTCATTGATCCTTGCCATCTTCGTTATGATACTGATGATATTGGCTATGGAAGAAAGCCACTGATAATCTTCCATATCCCAGATCCGGTACTTGTCTACAATATCAATCCCGATATATCCCCAAGCTTTCTTTTTGATAACCAAAGGAATCAATATGAGTGAAAAAACTCCTCTGCTACGCAGATATTTTTTTCTTCCGCCGCTTCATCGGGCAATTCGTCGAGGTTATTAATAAGTACAGGATACAAATTCAGTATTTTCCGGGTGGACCAATTTAATGTCGAAAGGGGGATTTTCTGCAAGGATTTGCGTACCGGTTCGATCCCCTCGCTACAAACTTCGTATGAGCAACTGAGCGTTTGCTGATTGTCCCCATATTCCATGATATAGGCACGTCCTTTTGTATTGATGGAAAACAATATTTCAGTAAGGACCAGTTGGATAGACGCCGGCATATCATTCGTCTGTATGAAAGAATGCAAAGCCCGCGAAACACTACCCAAGTGCCGGAGAAGCCCGTCCACCTTATTACTTACGATCGGTTTATTTTCATTCGTCTCACTATACGGAACCAATTGCAGGATACCCAATACATCTATCTTTCCCGAAGAATCGATATCACGCTTACAAATCTTTGTACGGACATATTTATAACCATAGCAGGTCTTGATCGGAAATATCTGCTCATAAATGCCGATCCCTTTGAAAAAAGCGAATTCACTCTTGATACGTTCCCTATAATCTTCACGGATCAACAGTAGAAAATCATTGATCGGAAGTCGCTTATCATCCAATTGCAAAAGGCTAACAAGATAATCAGAACAAATATAATACCCATTTTCAAAGTCAGCCTCCCACCAACCGACCTGGGCATTATCTAATAATAAACGATATTGATCCACTTCCATTTGCTACTAGTGTGTAAAAACTCATACAAAAATCGCTATAATAAATCATATACGCAAACTTTGAATATCTTTTATAATCAAAGCATTTCGAAGATTGAAAATAAAAAAAGGAGACCGGCAAAACCGATCTCCTTATTATCTTCCAGAATGAAGTGCCTGTAAGCGGCTACTTCAATTCTTTTATACGGATATTACGGAACTTGACCGGAGAGCCATGTCCCAGAAATCCGATATGTCCTTTCTTATTGAACAAGCCCGGATGCTCCTGGCCGTCGGGCGTACCGTTCTTCACGGCATCGCGGATGTTACCGTCGAGAATAACAACACCGTTCACCGTTACTTTGATATGGTCGCCGTTGGCCACGATTTCTTCTTCATTCCACTCGCCTACCGGTTTAAATGCTTTGTAATGATCTTCGTTGGCAGGAATGATTCCATAAACAGAGCCATGATGCTGGTACTTGGTGATGTTCTTATAAATAGGATGCTCACAATCCAGAATCTGGATCTCCATACCTACGTATGCGGCATCACCCTCCATCGGCGTACGGATACCCACACCGTTGTTGGCACCCGGAGTCAACTGGAATTCGAAACGATAAATGAAGTTGCCGTACTCGTCTTTGGTATAGAGGGTGCCGCCGAAGCTCTTGCTCGGGTTCATCGCGATGCAGCCGTCTTCCAGCGTATAATCGACGGTATTACCGGTCCATTGATGCATGTTGGTGCCGTCGAACAGGACTTTAAAGCCCTCTTTCTGTTCTTCGGCAGAGAGTTTGAAAGGTTCTTTGCGTTCCAGTTCCTTTACGTAGATATTGCGGTAATATACTTTGCTGCCATGCGCCTGCAACTCGATCTGTTCGATCGGGAAGATAGGCAGCTTGCGGTCCCAATAGTTTTCTAGGATCACATCGTCGACAACCTTCTCGCCATTGAGGATCACCGTCACACGATCGCCAACCATCTTGATATAAAAGCTGTTCCATTCGCCCAGCTTGTTGTCGGCTACCTTCGAGGGTTTGCTTTCGTTCACCTGGTTGTTGTAGAGGCCGCCGGAACCAACCTGTGCGCCTACGTTTACACGAGCCGTATCCCAGATCTGTACCTGGGGCGTTCCACGCAGATAGATACCTGCATCGGCTTCGGGACCTGCCGGATCGAGCATCCAGTCCACATACATTTCGAAATCGCCATATTGCTTTTCGGTACAGAGGTTATCGAAGCCGGTGCCGTCGAACATCAGCAGACCGTTCTCCACTTTCCAGTCGCGGCGCATGTTTTCGTCGGCTTTTTCCTGTGCTTTCGCCAGTTGGGCAGGTTTCATTTTGGCGCGTACAATCGAGTTTTCCACCAGCCCTTTCCAACCGGTCAGGTCTTTGCCGTTGAAGATAGATACGAAACCTTCTCCCTGCGGCATTTCAGCCAGATGCTTTTTGATCGCTTCCGTCTGGTAGCCGGCATCGGGGTTATCCAATACCTGCATGACCTTGTTCAACAATTCGCGGACGTTGGTACCCCAGTAATTCTTATCGCCTAAAGCGATATTCATCACCGCATTGGCAGCTGCCTGCTGAACAGGTTTCTGGTCGAGGAATTCGCCGGCGTAGAGCATACCCAGGAAAGTTCCTGTCTTTTCGATTTGTTTCAATATCTCGATCTTCTGCGCATCTGTTTTAGCTATTTCCATCGCCTTACGCAGGCTCAGCAAACGGTTTTCGCCGGAGAATGCCGGGTTGGAAACGAGCTTGACATAAGCGTTTAACGCCCGGTCGAAATAAGCGGAAGAAGAAGCATCCTTGCTAATGGCAAACAACTCGTCGGCCGCTTCAATGCCTTTCCAGTTGAGCAATGCTTCGAAAGCAGCATCGCGCGCATCTCCCTTATCTTTATGGAAGCCCTCTACAATGGTAGCCAATGCATCCGGTTCGCCGGTCGTTGCCAACACGATATAATACAGATGCTTCTTGCTTTCGCCGGCCTGGATCATGCGGCGGGTAATCGTTTCCAGCTGCTTCGCGGGCGACATGGAAGATATGGCGGAGATTACCGCCTGCTGCAACGGGGCGATCGCTGCGGCATCTGCCGTCTCCAACATTCCGCAAAGATTCACCAAATCGCCTTCGGAAACTACGTTTTTCAGAGCGAGATAGGCTGCCTTTTTCACTTCGGGAGAGCCCGATTTGATTAGCTCGAGCACACTGTTCAGATTGGCTGTCGCCTTACGCATAGCCAGCAGTTCCACCGCTGCGATCTTTCCGGCATCCGTAGCTGATGGGATCACGCGGGCTACCGCCTGGTCGATGTCGCCGCTGAAAGCAGCCAAGGCATCCTGTCCTAAAAGAATGACCTGCTTATCGGTATCGGCCAGCAATCCGGCAATGGCAGGAATCGCCTGCTTGTCGCCAATCTTAACTAATGTCCAAACAGTTGCCTGCTTCACGTCGAAGTTGTTATCTTTCATCTGCGTCAGCAATACCTGCATGGCTGTCAAGTCGAAACGCAGTTCCAGGTTCTTAATTATATCATGCTTGACGGGCAATTTTGCTTCGCGTCCGATCCAATTGACAATATCGATTTTCACTTCCGGTTTTGCCTTTTGCATGACTTTCATCACTTCGATATATGTCTCTTTGCCGGCAAAGTCGGATGCATAGTTCAACGCGGCGTTGCGATACGCTTTGTCGGTATCTTTCAGGGCGGCAAGCAACAGTTTGGTGTTGTCCTTGTTCAGAGAGAACAGGATTTCCAGTGCAGCGTCGCGTGTCTGCATTTTGCCGGCTTTAGCGGCTTTCTTCATCAGATCGTTGGCGGCTTTCTCTGCCTCTTTCACGTCGCCCTGTGTGATAACACGCTTCAACAAAGCGATATAAGCCTCGTTGGCATTGTTTTTAGTCATTGTATAGTTGGCAGCGGCGGCAGCTTCCGACAATTCTTTGATAGAGGCTTTCGTTCCTGTGCGGCTCAGAGCGTATAAAACGGCTTTCTGCATATCTGCATCATCCGAATTCAGCAGAGCCTTTAAGAGGTCTTCCGATCCTTCAACCTGAGCTTCGCCAATGGCAATGATAATATCTTTCTGTGTTTTCGGAGTACCCATGCGACGCATCAATCCGGCCTTCAATGCTTTGCCGGCATTTTCGGTGCCAATAGCGGCCAATGCGCGCGAAGCTGGTCCGCTCAGGCTTTCGTCGCCCAGGTAGGCAGCCAGTGCATCGATGCTCTCGTCGCCACCCAACAGTTGCAACTGGCGGATGATGAACGCTTTCGTTTCGCGCTCGTTTACTTTGTCGAGCGCTTTGATATAGGCATTGGCAGTAGCCAGACGGGCACTCTCCTCACCTTTTGCCGCTACATAATGCGTCAGCCCGCTTAGGGCATAATCTACCTGCGCGTTACTTCCTTTGCCGGGTGCTTTGATCATTTCGATCAACATCATCACACCTTCTTCACCGGTACCTTTCAGATCGTTGATCAGTTTGTTATATTCTGCCTGTTGCTCGGCAGGCATCTGCGCCAACACATCGGCCGCAGTTGTTTTAGCTGTACGGTTTGCCGGCGACTGTGCCA
The DNA here is from genome assembly GCA_021204335.1 of Parabacteroides sp. Classification (GTDB taxonomy): domain Bacteria; phylum Bacteroidota; class Bacteroidia; order Bacteroidales; family Tannerellaceae; genus Parabacteroides. The sequence continues at coordinate 21,665 of JAJPZM010000090.1, forward strand.
TCAGCACGCTGCCAAACAGCAGCAGGCTGGCTATCGATATATATGCTTTTCTCATCTTCTTTGTTTTCTAAGATTAAATATTCCAGGGCGAATGTGTCGGCTGGTCCAACAAACGGTTGGCAGCTTCGTCGTTGATAAATTCAAGTTTTACGGGATCGAATTCCAGTGTACGGTTCAGGCGTAGTGCCACAGCTCCCATATTCACGATAGTGGACGAACGGAAACCGTTGCGCTCGTTGAGGGCAAACGGCTGGCGCGTCTTCACGCATTCGATGAAGTCGGTCACCTGCGGTTCGGGCTCCGGATAATCGGCCAATTTCTTCTCCCAATCAGGAATATCGCAAACAAAGTTTTTATATACATTGCCTTTCGGACCGGCAATGTAAGGCGTGTTCGGATCGCCGAAATCGCCACCCCAAAGCACGATCTGGCAACCGTCGTCGTAGGTATAAGTAATAGAACGCCAAGTGCCTACGGCATCCGGATGCTGTTGCGGGGCATCCACTTCCACCTTTACCGGGCTGGTGTGGTCTTTACCGAGGAAATACTGTACGGGGTCGATATAATGCTGTCCCATGTCACCCAATCCGCCGCCGTCATAATCCCAATAGCCGCGGAAAGTCTGATATACGCGATGCGCGTTATAGGGTTTGTAGGGAGCCGGGCCGAGCCACATATCGTAGTCGAGTTCGGCAGGAACCGTTTGCGGTTCGAGATATTCCTTGCCCACCCAATAGAATTTCCAGTCGAAGCCCGTATGCTTGCTGATCGTCACTTTCAGCGGCCAACCAAGCAGACCGCTCTGCACGAGTTTCTTCAACGGCTTCACCGGCGTACCCAATCCATAGAACGGATCAGCAAAGCGGAACCAGGTATTCAGACGGAACATGCGTCCGTACTGTTTCATCGCCTCCATCACGCGTTTACCCTCGCCGATCGTACGTGTCATCGGTTTTTCGCACCAGATGTCTTTGCCTGCCTTTGCCGCTTCGACCGACATGATACCATGCCAGTGAGGGGGCGTGGCGATATGCACGATATCGACGTTCGGATCGAGTATCAGATCGCGGAAATCATGGTAAGCGGCTATTTTATCGCTGACAAGCTGTTTTCCTAATTCAAGATGTTTTTTGTCTACATCGCAAACGGCAACCAGGCGTGTTCCGCCATAGTTCACGTGTCCGCGTCCCATGCCGCCTGTTCCGATAATTCCTTTAGTCAACTGGTCGCTTGGCGCAATATATCCCTGTCCAAGCACGTGGCGCGGCACAATGGTAAAGGCCGCAATTCCACCAAGGGTTTTCAGAAAGTCCCTTCTGTTTGTTCTCATAGTAACAATAATTATAGATTAGCAATATCAAGTCTTTTTCAGATTGAAAGGCATTAGAAAACGATAAAAGTTGTTTCTAGCGCCTCACAAAGATATTATTTATTCGATAATTCGTGCAAATAAATATTCTTATTTATTGTATAATAACAGGTACGCTTGTCTTCGCAAACGGCAAACGATCAACACCTAAAAACATAAAAAACCTTATAAAGTATATTACAGTTTTTCAATTTGTTCGGGAGTCAAACCGGTTGCCTGCGAAATGAGCGGAATCTCTATACCGAGCTTTTTCATATTGGCGGCAACTTCATTACGCTCTTCCATTCGACCTTCCATTCGACCTTCCATGCGGCCTTCCAACTTGGCACCATCCAAAACGTCATTTTGTATCATTATGGCATTCAGATGCTCATCATATGCATGGCGTTCTTCGGGTGTCATACTATAATAGCGAAGTTTCTCACGTGCCTCACCCAAACCGGGAACAGTCGTGTCAGACCGGATACAACCCGTTTTCAGATATTCTATCCATTCTTCTAAAGGAGTTACAGCCACCTGATTAAATTCGTTTACACGAATCAGATAATACTCTGGGAAAATCTCTGCCGGAAGTTTATGTACAATAGCATCTTTCTCTTTGGTAGTTACTTCCAAGCGATCACCGGTATGCACACCTGTGAAGATGTTCTGTCCATGATATAAATAGTCATCACCTTTACCAATATCAAAATAGAGAATACTTATTGAGTATATTTTTTTCACTTCGTAATAACGTTCTCCCAAAGAAATATGCTCAGTGATAGCCTTGGCTACACCATAGAGGATACGTTCGAGATAATAGAGTTCACGAGTATTCTGTACTTCCACAATGATGATCTCACCTTTGCTGTTTTTAGCCTTGATGTCTACCCTGTTGAATTTGTCGTCAGGGGTTTGCTGGTTGCTTTCGCTTTCCAACAACTCGATAATTTCGACCTTTTCATCCAACAACACAGAAAGGAAGCCTTCCAGCACTCCGAAATTGGCTTTCTGACGTAAAAGACGTTTAATCGCCCAATCAAAACGGATATAATTATCTTTCATAAGGCAATGCATTTTAAACATTTCTATGCAAATATAATCAATCCCAACCAATATATTTGTCCGATGACCTTACTATTTTTCTTTAAACCCTCAATATGTCAATGATACCTTTCAAGTCTTGCCGACAATGACATAATTCTGACCGCAGCCTTTTCCGCCTTTATTTAACGTTTACTAACCAAACAACCTCAATCTCAATACCCATCATAAACTTTCGTTTTACCCGCCAATATCAAAACCTCTTCATACGTAACCCCTCCCTTA
>JAJPZM010000008.1 GCA_021204335.1 Parabacteroides sp.
GACTTCAAATCCAGAATTTATAATAGGACATTATGCGGATAATCATTTTACTTTATTCTTTTGATATCTCAATGACCGACATTTCCAACCGGTTGTCGTCTGTTATCGCAGGCTTTTCGATCTTAAACTTGATGTTCGAAGCCAGCTTGATATACTCCATCACCTGCGGCAACTGCTCGTTTTTAAACCTTGCGGTGATGATCGCGTTCAGAACTTCCTTGTCTTTCACATTAAACTTCACATTGTAATGACGCGTCAACGTCTTCAACACCTGCTCCATCGAATTGTTTCTGAAAATGATCTCTCCGTTACGCCACGCCACATTATTATCCGCGTTGACCGAAGTGATAGACAGCTTCCCGCCTACCCTTGTAAAATCGGCCCTTTCGTCGGGTTTCAGGAGCTGATGAACCACTTTTCCATTTGCCTGCGAGAGATTCAACCACACCGATCCCTCGACCAGGGTGGTAGAGACTATCTCGTCGTCATCGTAGGCCGATACGTCAAACCGGGTTCCGAGCACTTCGACCGAATAAACCGGATCTACTTTTACGATAAACGGCTTTTTCGGATTCTTCGTCACTTCGAAATAGCCTTGCCCGGTCAGTTCGACCTGCCGGCATTCGGGCCAGAAGTTCTCCGGATATTTCAAAGAGCTACCGGCATTCAGCCAGACTTTCGTGCCGTCGGGCAAGTCGAAAGTCGAAACCACTCCGGGATTGGTACGCACTTCCACCATACGAACTCTCTCCTGTCCTATCTGCATAAAGAAGTATGCCGACAAAGCCAATACGGGAATAAACAGTACCGCTGCAACTCTTTGCACCATCTGCCATGACCGGCGTAAACTAACTTTTTTATTTTGTTTCCGAACTCTCGATTTGAAACGGACCAATGCCATTTCCGGATCAACCGAATCCATCACCCGCAAACGGTCTGTTACCTGAAGGGTAAAATAAATCTGTTCCAGCAACTTCTTATTCTCGGGCGACCCGGCAACCCAGTCGTCAACCTGGATACGCTCGTCTTCCGGTAATGTTCCGTCGAGATATTTAATCAATATGTATTCGTCTACTATCATCTTTATTTTTGCTGCTTCTATTATTAATACAATTCAGAAAAAGGATGTACTAAACGAAAATGCAATTTTTTTTTCAAATAATTCTCTGGGGTTGATTGTTGGTTCATGGAAAAATTGTTTTAAGTTTGCACTGAATCAAAGAAAATGTATAGGTGAGACTTGATAATGAAGAGACCTTAAATCGATTAAAAGCCGGTGACGAGCAGATGTTCGACATGGTTTACAAGCAATATTACAGAGGATTGTACGCTTTCGCGTCTCAATATGTAGCCGAAACGGAAACAGAGGAGATCGTGCAGGATGTGATGATGTGGCTTTGGGAAAACCGCCTTGTGCTGGTACCCGAAATGTCGCTGAAGTCGTTACTGTTCACCATGGTCAAAAATAAATGCCTGAACAATATTACCCACAACCAGATCAAATAGCGGGTGCACGAAGCGTTATACGCCAAGTTTGAAAACCAGTTCGAAGATCCCGACTTTTACATCGAAGGAGAATTGGTTGCCCTGGCTGCCAGGGCAATCCGGGAGCTCCCGGAAGATTATAGAAAAGCATTCGAGATGAACCGTTTCGGCAACCTCACCTACAACGAGATAGCCGAGCGCACTGGTGTATCTTCCAAGACAATAGCCTATCGTATCTCGCAATCACTGAAAATATTGCGTACGGAACTAAAAGACTACATGCCGCTGCTCCTTACATTATTATATTAGGATGCCTGCACCGGCATTCTGGCATGCCTAAGCCAGAGTGCTGGCACCAGGACAACAGAAAGCTGGCACAGGCATGCCAATAATTCATTTATACGAACCCGATTATTTATAAATCTTCGCTGCATATCCTCCACCCGGAGCCATCTTTATTTTCAGCTTACGATCGGCAGGGACAGGTATGACTTCTTTTTTTTATAATCGCTTGCGGCACGATCGGCATTGATACCGTCTTTGAAAAGTTCCAGTTTGTAATTGCCGTCGCCCAGGAAGGATAGGTCGAGTATCAGTTCGCGCGAATCCCAGTTCGTCAGGGCACCCAGATACCAGTTATCACCATGCTTGCGGGCAATGGCGATATACTCGAAAACCTTCGCATCCAACACATGCGTTTCCTCCCATACGGTCGGGATAGCGGCTATAAATTCCGTACATTCTTTTTCGCGCATGTAGTTGGTCGGATTATCGCACAACATATTTAACGGCGATTCGAATATCACGTAAGTAGCCAGCTGGCGGCAACGTGTACCCTGGCTCATCGGCTCGGAATTGACCGGACGGTAATTGGCGCGAATAGCATTGCGCATCGCTCCCTGCGTATAATCTACCGGGCCTGCCACCATACGGATGAATGGGAATGTAACATCGTAAGTGACCATATTGTAAGATTCGGGTGACCATTTCAACTGTTCCAGACCATTCACACCTTCGTAATTGATTATGTTCGGATAGGTACGCCGCAATCCGGTCGGTTTGCAGATACCATGGAAATCGACCAACATATTATAGCGGGCACAAGTTTCGGCAGAGCGATATAGGAAGTCGATAATCTCCTGGTCGTCGCGATCCATGAAGTCTACCTTGAAACCCTTCACACCCATATCGGCATAATGTTTTACCACATTTTCCATATCGCGGTCGAAGGCATGATAACCTACCCAGAGGATAATATCCACATTCTTCGACTTGGCATAAGAAACAATCTCTTCCAGGTTGATTTCGGGAATAACTTTCAGCAAGTCGACTTCCAGGTTAACCGCCCAGCCTTCATCCAGGATCACATATTCGATGCCATGTGCGGAAGCGAAGTCGATATAATATTTATAGGTATCGTTATTGATACCGGCGCGGAAATCGACACCGGAGATATTCCAGTCGTTCCACCAATCCCAGGCAACCTTGCCCGGCTTGATCCAGGAAATATCTTTAACACGTGAAGGTGAAGCCAGGCGATATACCATATCGCAATCCGCCAATTGCTTGTCGTTTTCCGAAACGACGAATACACGCCAGGGAAACGTGCGGGTTCCTTTTGTCCTGGCAATATAATTTTCGCGTTCTTTCACCAGCATCTACAACTGGTTGTGTCCGCCCTGCTGTTTTACTTTCGGGTAAGGGGCGTGGACGGATTTCAGGGAAGGCTTGTCGGTCGTATTGTTGAGGAACATACCCGGATAGTTTTCGAGATCGGCTTCCGTAATACATACTTTCTTTCCGTTGCCGAGGTCGACCAGAAGGGGAAGGATCAGCAGGCGCTGACTGTTCAGCTTTGTGATCGGCTCGTTGTTATAAGGCTGCTCGAAAGAGTTGGAGAACTGTTCCTCAAACGTCGGCTTCGTGCTGTTCACGTATGCGGCAAAGGTCTTGTGGTCGGTCGGGAAATTGTAGGATGCATCTTCATCGGTTACAATCATGTCTCCTTTTTTCTTTGTGGCGAAACGGCAAGCCATTCCGTCGTTGTAGAGGCGGAACGTAATGCTGTAATCTCCCCGGAAAGCGATCGTCATTTCATTATATATATCGCTTACTTCCGATTTCTTATAAAACGGCGATGGGATCGTTTTATCGACAGAACCTTTTGTCACTTTCGAGACTTTAGGATTGTTTCCTCCTAACACTTCCCCGGTTTGCAAGGTCATGGAGATAGAAGAAGGAGCCAATACTTCCGTTCCGCCTTGCGTCAACGTGAATTCCACATCTTCTCCTACTGTCACTACGGTTTGCAGCGTCCTGTCGGGCGACTGCAACTGATAACTTTTCTGTGCCAGCAAAGGCATGCTTCCCAGCAACAGGAAAGTCAGTAATACTTGTGCTTTCATGGTATCAATATTTATGTTTAACCGGGACAAATATACGCGAATAAACGAAAACATAAATTCTAAATTTGTACTATTTTTGTCAATATCGTATCAAAAGACAACACAAATAGACAAAGTCGACCATGAAAAGACTATTCAGCATTCTTATCCTATGCTTAGGATTCCTATCTGCCGGGGCACAATGGAAATGGCAGAACCCGATGGATGCAGGTTTTCCTGTTATCCAGAACCAGGGATGGCCTGAGGAAATCGGGCAAACATACGTACGCCTGCCCGATCGCGCCAAGACGGAAATTAGGGGAGCAGTCTGGGACCTGTCGCGCAACTCCGCGGGGTTAGCGATCCACTTTTACTGCAACTCACCCCAAATTACCATACGTTATCAGGTAAGCGGTTCTTACGCGATGCCGCACATGCCGGCGACCGGCGTGTCGGGTCTCGACCTATATAACATCAACAACGAAAGAGACTGGAGTTTCTGTTTCGGCAGCTATTCGTTTGGCGACACGATCCAATACAGTTACGACAACCTGCAACAGGACAAAGCACATAATCGGGGATTCGAATACCGGCTTTTCCTACCTTTATATAATAGCATCAAGTGGATGGAGATCGGAACACCCGAAGGGACTGAGCTAACCTTTATCCCCCGATCGGAAGAAAAACCGATTGTACTCTACGGCACTTCCATCGCACAAGGAGCCTGTGCTTCGCGGCCGGCTATGGCATGGGCGAATATCCTGCAACGAGCATCGGGCTGTCCGCTTATCAACCTGGGCTTCTCCGGCAACGGACGGTTGGAAAAAGAAGTACTGAACTATGTGATCGAACAGGATGCACGCCTGTATATACTGGATTGCCTGCCCAACCTCACCCCAAAGACGGAGCAGAAAGTGACCGACCTCGTTGTAGCCGCAGTGAAACAGATCAGGGCAACCCGCAACGCACCCATTCTGCTTGTCGAGCATGCCGGATACAGCAACGCCCCGACCAACAACAGCCAATACGAATTATATGCCCGTCTGAACAAAGGCTCCCGCAAAAGATTCGAGAAACTACAGGCGGAAGGGGTTAAAGATTTGTATTATCTGACACACGATGAATTGAATTATTCTCCGGATGCATGGGTAGACTATGTGCACCCTTCCGACCTCGGTGCAGAAGCGCAGGCAACAGCTGTGGGAAAGAAAGTCCGCGAGATACTTCATATACCGGCAAATAACTGACCGGTTATTTCGACTACTACTCCTGCAACAGCTCCGCCAACATACCCAAAGCAGCGTTGGCGGCAGCTTCTATATTTTCAGCCCTTACCGTTCCGAAATGCCAACAACGGGATACGACCCTGTCTCTGAGGGCGGCGGCGATCCATACTGTTCCGACAGGCTTATCCGGCGTGCCTCCGCCTGGTCCGGCAATACCGGAAGTAGCCACCGAACAGTCGCATCCCAACACGCGGATAGCGCCCAGCGCCATTTGCTCCACAACTTCCCGGCTGACTGCACCATGAGCACGAAGGGCTTCTTCAGAAACGCCCTGCACATGGTGCTTCACCTCGTTACTGTAAGAGACAACTCCGCCGGCAAAATAATCAGAACTTCCGGCAACCAAGGTGATCATATTAGCAATACGGCCACCGGTACAACTTTCGGCCGTTCCCATCACCAACCCCTTCGCGCGAAGGACTTCGCCGATCTGTTCACTGATTCTATTAGTATTCATTTCACTCATTATCAGGTTATAACATTTCATTTCTTATCCGATGAAAATATCATATATTATGATACTTTACTCTC
>JAJPZM010000333.1 GCA_021204335.1 Parabacteroides sp.
CTCCGACTTCAAATCCAGAATTTATAATAGGACATTATGCGGATAATCATATAAACTTATTAAGTACTATGGATACAAATAAATTTGTAAACCGCCATGTCGGCATTGCAAAGGAAGATATTCCAGCTATGCTTGAGGCTATTGGCGTTAAATCGGTTGACGAACTGATTGACCAGACAATTCCGGCCAATATTCGTCTGAAAGAACCTCTGAACCTGCCGGAGCCTATGACGGAACGGGAGTTTGCAGAACATATCGCCGAGCTGGCTTCCAAAAACGAAGTCTTTACTTCCTACATCGGAATGGGATGGTACGACACGGTATGCCCTGCTCCTATCCAGCGAAATGTTTTTGAAAACCCGGTTTGGTACACTTCTTATACGCCTTATCAGGCCGAAGTATCGCAAGGCCGCCTGGAGGCATTGTTAAACTTCCAGACTGTAATCAGCGAACTGACCGCTTTACCTCTTACAAACTGCTCCCTGTTGGATGAGGCAACTGCCGCAGCCGAAGCTGCAACCATGTTCTATGGAAGCCGCAGCCGCGCGCAGGCTAAAGCCGGAGCAAATACGTTATTCGTAGACGAGAATGTATTCGAGTCGACATTGGCAGTTATAAAAACCCGCATGATCCCGCAAGGCATCCATGTGGTGACAGGCAATTATAAGACATTTACATTTACGCCGGAAGTATTCGGAGCGATCGTTCAATATCCGAATGCCGACGGTTCTATCGAAGACTATAAAGACTTTATTGCAAAGGCAAATGCCAACGAAACGCGCGTAGCCGTAGCTGCCGACCTGATAAGCCTGGTATTACTGACTCCTCCGGGCGAATGGGGTGCCGATGTCGTATTCGGAACCAGCCAGCGTTTCGGTATTCCGATGTTCTACGGCGGACCTTCTGCCGCTTACTTTACAACGAAAGACGAATATAAACGTGCTATTCCGGGACGTATCATCGGTATTTCCAAAGATGCTTACGACCATCCGGCTTACCGTCTGGCTTTGCAGACACGCGAACAGCATATCAAACGTGAAAAAGCGACATCCAATATCTGTACCGCCCAGGCATTACTGGCTACAATGGCAGGTTTCTACGCCGTTTATCACGGAGCCGAAGGTCTGCGCAACATTGCCGGACGTATCCACGCCTCTGCCGGATTCCTGGCTGGCGAACTGGAAAAACTGGGCTACCGGCAACTGAACAAGGATTACTTCGACACATTAAAGATCGAACTTCCTGTCCATGTATCGATCAATGCTTTGCGTGAAATCGCTCTCGAATACAAAGTGAATCTTCGTTATTTCGCAGCCGGCCAGGTCGGTATCAGCATTGACGAAACGACCGGGCCGACAGACATCGGCGTATTGCTGTATATCTTCGCCGGTGCAGCCGGAAAAGATTATATGCTGAAAGAAGCTGTTCCTGAAAAGACTTATTTCGACAAGAAATTTGCCCGTACATCCGACTTCCTGCAGGAAGATGTTTTCAAAAAGTATCATACGGAAACCGAACTGATGCGCTACATCACTCGCCTGGGACGTAAAGACGTGTCACTGGCTCAATCCATGATCTCACTGGGTTCATGTACGATGAAGTTGAATGCCGCATCCGAAATGCTTCCGCTGAGCCGCGCCGAATTCATGAATATTCATCCGTATGCTCCAGAAGAACAGGTTGAAGGATATAAAGAATTAATTGAAAACCTGTGCAGCTATCTGGCTGAAATTACGGGATTCAAAGGGGTGACATTACAACCAAACTCCGGTGCAGCCGGCGAATACACCGGTCTTCGCGTGATCCGCGCTTATCTGGAAAGCATCGGACAGGGACATCGCAACATCGTATTGCTTCCGGCATCGGCCCACGGAACGAACCCGGCCAGTGCCATCCAATGCGGTTACTCTACCGTAACCGTTAAGTGCGACGACAACGGAAATATCGACTTGGAAGACTTCCGCGCCAAAGCAGAAGCCAACAAAGGCAATCTGGCTGCCAGCATGATCACTTACCCGTCTACCCACGGTATTTTCGAAGTGGATATTAAAGAAATGTGCGATATCGTTCACACCTGCGGCGGACAATTATACATGGACGGCGCTAATATGAACGCCCAGGTCGGACTGACCAATCCGGGAATCATCGGTGCCGATGTTTGCCACCTGAACCTGCATAAAACGTTTGCTTCGCCTCATGGCGGTGGTGGTCCGGGCGTAGGTCCGATCTGTGTAGCCGAACATCTGGTGCCATTCCTGCCTTCTCATCCGGAAGTATGGGGAAGCGATCTGAATACTGTATCGGCCGCTCCATACGGTAGTGCAGGTATTCTTCCGATCACATACGCTTATATCCGTATGTTGGGAACAGAAGGGCTGGAAACTGTAACAAAGACAGCCATTCTGAATGCAAACTATCTGGCTTCTAAATTTAAAGATACTTACGGAATCGTTTATACAGGTGCCACCGGACGTGTGGGCCATGAACTGATCCTCGAATGCCGCGGCGTAAAAGAAAGCTCCGGTATCGACGAAGGCGACATCGCCAAACGTCTGATGGATTTTGGTTACCATGCTCCTACACTCTCATTCCCGGTACACGGCACGCTGATGGTCGAACCGACTGAAAGCGAAAGCAAAGCCGAACTCGACCGCTTCGCCGAAGTAATGGATTGCATCTGGAAAGAAATCAAGGAAGTAGAAGAAGGCAAGGCTTCGAAAGAAGACAACGTGCTGAAAAACGCTCCTCACCCGGAATATGAAGTAACAGCTGACGAGTGGAAACACGAATATCCGCGCAGCAAGGCAGCCTTCCCGCTAGATTGGTTGCACGACAGCAAATTCTGGATCAATGTGGCACGCGTAGACAATGCCTATGGCGACCGCAACCTGATTCCGACTCTATGTGCTTGTGAATTTAATAACAACAAACGATCTGAATGAAAAAAGTATTTATTGCTTTAGCAGCCGTTGCCCTTTTGGCAACGGCTTGCAGCAAAGCGCCGGACACAAAAGTGAAAGTATACGGCTGGCAAGGCGAAGGTGGCAACACCACCGAAGAAACTCTGCAAGCCGACTTCAGTAAATGGAAATCGCATGGTCTGGATGGCATGTGCTATAATGCCGGACATGATTTGCAGAAAATCCAGCGTGCTGCCAAAGTAGCTCACGCCAACGGCATGGAATATCACGCCTGGATCCCCGCCATGCTGCAAGGAGACATGGACTCTACTCTTTACGCCGTCAACCGCAAAGGTGAATCAGCTTACAATGTGCAGGCTTACGTTCCTTATTATAAATGCCTTTGCCCGAACCAGGAAGGGATAGCCGAGTTTTTAACAGACTTATACGGCAAAGTAGCCGACATCCCCGAAGTAGATTACGTGCATCTGGATTATATCCGTTATGTAGACGTAATCCTCGCCAAAGGCCTTTGGGGAAAATATGGTCTGGTAATGAACGAGGAATATCCGACCGCCGATTATTGCTATTGCGATAAATGTGTCGCCGATTTCAAAGCTGCTACCGGCATCGATATCAAATCGGTTGAAGATCCTTCCAAATGCGAGGAATGGGCACAGTTCCGCTGCGATCTGATCACGAAACTGGTCGACCGCATTGCCGATACGGTTCACGCCAAAGGCAAAAAAGTAAGTGCAGCCGTATTCCCCGGTCCCGATTCTCACGCCAAATGGATGGTTCGCCAGGAATAGAATAAATGGAATATCGACGCATTCTTCCCGATGAATTATAATGATTTCTATCTGGAAGATGCCGCTTGGGTCGGAGAAATCACGAAGGAAGAAGTCAACTCCGTAAATGGTGAAAAACCTGTTTTCAGCGGTCTGTTTATCTGTCGCGACTGGCAAAACAAAGCAAACATCAAAGATCCGGAGGACCACGGCCTGATTCCTTCGGAAATAGAAGAAGCCGTACGCGGATCAATGGAAGCCGGTGCAGCAGGTATCGCCCTGTTCACTCCCGGCAACATGACCGACGAACATTGGAAAGCTTTCGACAAAGCGATCCATTAGGATTACACTGTAAAGAAATAAAAAAGACCTACACAATTATGTAAATAAACGCAGGTATACGCAGCTCTAATTTTCTCATCTGCATATACTTGCGTTTTTACATTATCATATTCTAAATTCTAAAAAACAAATAACTATCACATGAACACAACAACAAAGAAAGAGAAAATCAAATTCAGTAAAGCGTTTTGGGTAGCCAATACCGTCGAACTTTTTGAACGTGCCGCCTACTACGGCGTATTTATCGTAATAACCCTTTATCTAAGCCGCATCCTTGATTCAATGACATCCAGGCAGCTACTATTGCCGGAACATTCTCCGCATTTCTTTATTTCCTGCCAACCTTTGCCGGAGCATTAGCCGATAAAATCGGTTTTCGTAACTCCATGCTGTTGGCATTCACCTTACTAACTATCGGTTATACCGGACTGGGACTTTATCCGACCTGGCTTCAATCCGCCGGACTGGTCGAATATGGAACTACGACAACATTTACCGGATTGCTCGAAAGCAATCTCCGTTACGGTATTCTCCCGATCATGATATTGATCGTTCTCGGAGGCTCTTTCATCAAAAGCGTGATTTCCGGAACTGTGGCCAAAGAAACAACTCCCGAAACCCGTGCCAAAGGTTTCTCCATCTTCTATGCGATGGTAAATATCGGAGCCTTCTCCGGCAAAACGGTCGTAAAGCCTTTGCGCGAAGCATTAGGGAATGAAGGGCTGATCACCCTCAATTATTTTCCGCATCGATGACCTTCCTTGCCTTAATTGCAATCTGGTTCTTCTATAAAAGCAGCCAACATTCGGGAGAAGGAAAGACATTCGGGCAGATATGGAAGTCGCTGATCAAAGTCTGTACAAACGGTCGCCTGATCATACTGATCTTTATTATTTCCGGTTTTTGGATGGTACAACACCAACTGTATGCAACGATGCCTAAATACGTATTACGTCTGGCAGGCGAAGGTACATCTCCCTCCTGGTATGCCAACGTAAACCCATTGGTCGTTGTTCTGACCGTAAATCTTGTCACCCAGTTGATGCGTAAAAAGACGGCATTGACTTCCATGACACTCGGAATGTTTATCATGCCGGTATCCGCCCTCTGCATGGCCTACGGCAATATGCTGGACGGAAGCACCACCATCCTGGGCATGCATCCGGTAGCCTTCATGATGATGGTCGGCATCATATTCCAGGGATTAGCCGAGACATTCATCTCTCCCCGTTTCCTTGAATATTTTTCGTTACAAGCGCCCAAAGGAGAGGAAGGTCTGTATCTTGGCTTCAGCCATCTGCATTCGTTTTTGTCATCCATCCTCGGGTTCGGACTATCCGGCTTCCTGTTAAGTAAATATTGCCCGGAACCAACACTTTTTGCCACACACGAAGAATGGGTAGCCGCCAGTGCGCATGCACATTATATATGGTATTACTTCGGAGCGATCGCACTCGTTTCGGCAATCGCCCTGATCATCTACGGACAAGTGATGAAAACATACGCGAAATCATCCGATTAAGTGCTCAATATACCCTAAAGTGTGCTTATTTCAGGTTAAAGTGCTTTGAGATAATGAATGTTTGACTACTTTTGCAATCGGTAATTTTTATCTAATTGCCAAATAATTTTTAGG
>JAJPZM010000181.1 GCA_021204335.1 Parabacteroides sp.
GTTTAAACCAACACTTAAACCAAGATATTTTAGAGAGTTAATAGTAAAAAAGAGTAACTACGTAAGGTGCAATAGCTCAGTTGGTTGGCTCGGAAGCTGAGCCTTTGGCGAGGCTTTTGAGGCCGCAGAGAGCAAAGGACTGAAAATCCTTGTGTCCCCGGTTCGATTCCTGATGGTACCACAAAACAACCCGGTAGTTTCTTGAAATCCCCTGAAATTCAGCTATTTCAGGGGATTTTTTATTTCCCGAAACACACAAAAAATTGCAGATTTAGGAATTAAAAAAATTCCCATTCGGTGGTTTTTCAAAACCCCTTAAAAAAACCACCATTTACATGATACTTCACTTATTTTCAATTATTTAAGAAGATATCTTTCTGGTGCGAAAGAGTACTTTTGCATACCTGCTTGAATGTCGTGGAAAAGAGATAAAATGGAAAAGTGAAAGGACTGTTATACCCCATGTATTTATCAGATATTCCCAAGAAACGGTCCTTAACCTTTTCTCAAATTCGGTGGTTTTTCTCCGGATTTACGGTGTTTTTTCACATCACACACGAAAAAACACCGAAAGCCTCTCCTCCCGGACCTTCAGGTTGACGGAATAAAAATATGTTCAACAACTTAAAGAAAACGAGTTATGAAACAAGGAACAATGAACATTCTGTTTTTCATTCTGAAGACGAAACTGTTAAAGAACGGTGAAGCCCCCATCCTCATGCGTATAACCATTGACGGACATTACGAAGAAGTCAGAATCCAGAGAAGTGTCCCTCCGAAACTGTGGGATTCCTCAAAAGGATGCAGCAAGGGAAAAGACCGGGCAGGCAAAGAAATCAATAATTACATTGCGGAACTAAGTGCGCTGACGTTGCAAAAGCACAAGGAACTCATGCTTGAACAAGCATTGATTACCCCCCCAAATTACTTTTGAAACGGGTATTCGGGAAAGATACGGAGATGCGGACCCTGCTCGGAACCATGCGGGAAGAAATTGAAAAGATGAAAAAGGCTGTAAACATAGACTACGCACCGGTCACCATCAACAGATATATCAATGTGATGAAGAAACTGGAAAAAGCCATTCCCGCTTTTTATGAAAAAGAGGATATCACATTTTATGAACTGAATTCCGATTTCATTGCAGCTTTCGATCTGCACCTGAAAAACGGAAGCCGGCTTGTGCAGGAATACTATCGTCCGCTATATGAAATGCTTCAAACGTATCACAAACATGGCGCTAGCCAAAGAATGGATGCGCAAAAACCCGTTTTACGGTTACAAGATGCAACAGGATGAAACCGACCCCGTATTCCTAACTTACCAGGAACTGAAAACTATTTTGGAGAAAAATTTCTCCGTTCCACGACTTGCGCTGGTACGGGATATTTTTGTCTTTGCGTCCTTCACAGGACTTGCTTTTGCCGATGTCTCCACATTGACAAAAGACAACCTCGTACAGGACAATAACGGGGACTGGTGGATCAGGAAAGGACGCGTGAAACTCGAACACAGGCGTAGGGCATCCTCCATCAGCAACATTCCCCTACTGCCCGTCCCGCTTTCCATCCTCAAAAAATACGAAGACAATCCCGTATGTTTGAAAAAGAACCTATGCCTCCCGGTCATCTGTAACCAACGTATGAACAGTTACTTGAAGGAGATCGCCGACCTGTGCGGAATTAAAAAGAATTTAACAACACATACAGCCCGCCACACATTCGCCACAACCATTACATTGGCAAACAATGTTCCCCTGCAAGACGTATCAGCCATGCTAGGACATGCATCCACAAGGATGACCCAGCATTATGCACGAGTATTGAACCCCAATCTGAAAGAAGCCATGAACAATGTAAGAAACATGCTGGCACAATAATCCATCCCGATAAACAGAACAAGGCCGCCCCATCACAAAAGGGCAGCCTTATTTTTTTCACAAAGTTCGTATTTCCACTTCTTATCTGCAAAGGTAAGCCTTTTACCTCCAGTCATGCAAGGCGGCCCTAAAGGGCTGGTTGGCTGGAAAAAAATCATCCTCGCTCCGCTCCGGTATTTTTTCCGCCAAGCCTTGCATAACTAGAGCAAAAGACAAACAGGCAAGTAAGAAATAGAAATACCGCCGGCTCCATAAGCCGGTCATGTGCAATCAAATCAATAAACGCTATGGTTCAAATAGAAGAAATGAAAAAAAAGAAAACCGGTTATCAGGTTGGACACCTTTATTTTTTTCAGAAAAAAGACACATTCCGGAAGGTAAATGAAATAAAAAGTCCCCATAAAACGACCGGAATACGCCTTGCCGGATTTTGTGAGGCCCGGAAGTCCATGAACCGACAGGAGAAACCGGCTGTTTTCCGGCTGACGAAAGAACACTCGCCCCCTAGTAGGAGAAAATTACCCATTCATAAAACAAACAACTCAATCATACCAAAAACATAGATCCATCTCCGGTCACAGTAAAAGCAATATAATACAAATTCCATCAATAAAAATAAAACTATGTTGTACTATCCATTAAACGACTATGAAGACTTCAAGTGCCGTTTCGGGCTTGAAAGAAGGGACAATGACATGACAGTCAGAAAAAACAAGATCCTGCTCAGCCATCTGAAGAATCCTCCATTGCTCAGGTACTGCATGCAACTGGGCGATTACTCCCTGTTGCATATACATGACATGGCGGACTTGCAGAAAAAATAACCGAGGCCGTCAGGCAATCCGGAAAGGAAGATGAAACACTTCCGCATAAGGTAGAGCTGATCGGTGAGGTTTACAAATCAGCCAAATACAGGACGGACGAGGCCAAGGGATTGTGCGAGAATCTGGACAAGAATTCAATCCGCTATATCAACGTGGAAAGGAACCGGGCGTTCAAGATGAAGGCCGGAAAATTCATGAGGGAGCTCATACTCGAAACCCGGATAGGAAAACTGCTATTCCCGAGCGTGCTAAACTGAATTTCAGGATACATATTCACCCAGCAATGGTATACCTATACCTACGGGCACACACCCGACGTGACAGAACTGCACGTGGATAACAACTTCAAAAGAATCTACAGGAGCTGCGAATGCCGGGGGAATTTCAACTCATGCATGACAGACAGAAACAGGGACTGCTTCTATCAAAATGCGGTAAAAGCAAAAGCCGCCTATATCACAGACGGATGCGGATATATACAAGCAAGGGCCATCCTGTTTACCGATGTCACCGACCAGGACGGAAAAAGTGGAGACTGCTGGAAAGGCAATACTCCTCCGACGGTAACGACATCCTCAAACGCCTGCTCGTTGACAAATTGATTCAAGGCGGTCATATAGACGGATACAAGATTGTCGGAGCTTCATGCCACGAGGCGAATACCTTTGTAGGGATTGACGGCAGCTCGCTTTCAGACAGGAAGTTCGAGATAGACTCCGAGCTAGGTGAAGAGGACACGATCTCTTACCAGGATTCCTTCAAATGGTACTGTTATGGCAGCAACAAAGCCTACAATTATCCGCATAACGACTACTCCTATGAACTTGACACCACGGATCTCAACCTATACGGTGATGAGGACGATGACGGGGAGAACGAGGGTGAATGGGACGAATACCACCAGTACCACTGTACGGAAATCACGCTCTGCTACTGGCACGGCAGGGAGATTAACGTGGATTCAGAAAACATGGGGAACTTCATCTACATAGAATCAAAAGATGAATACCATCATAAGAGCGATTGTAAATGTTGCAATGAATGCCAAAACTATATTCCGGACAAGAATGCGGAACACTCCGACATAACCGGAGAACATTATTGCTGCATACCATGCATGGACAAGGCAGAAGAAGCGTTCAAGAGGGATAAATGGCATTACTCGGAATATGACGGTGAATGGTACGAGGATTTAAACGACATAACCCGGATTCATATCTGGAACGGACAGAGAAGCTGCTACGTGAAACAGTCCGTTTGTAAGGGCACACTAGAAAGGCTGATTACGGAAGGGAAAGCACGGGAATTTGACGGGGAAGCATTCGACAGGATCGATCCCCTGACCGGACTGCCTTATGATTACGAACCAGAAAAAAAGGAAACAACATGAATACACAACTATTGAAGAGGCTGTATAGCATTTACAGCCCGAGCGGAAAGGAACAAGGGATGATAAGATTCCTTCGCTCCTACATCAGGACACTCCCCGGAGACATAACCCTTTCACAAGACCGGTACGGAAACCTGTATGCGGTGAAAGGAAAAAACGACACTTATCCCTGCCTGGTCAGTCATATCGACCAGGTACCGCATTGCAGCCATTCAAAGGATTTCAAGGCGATTGAAACAGGGGAGATCATTTTCGGTTACTCACCCGGAAAAAGAAGGTTCGAGAACCTGGGAGCGGATGACAAGAACGGGATATTCATCTGTCTGGAATGTCTGGAAAAGTATGATGTACTCAAAGTCGTTTTTTCCGGGAGGAAGAAATCGGATGCAGAGGCAGTTCAGAGGCATACATGCCTTTCTTTGACGACGCAAGATTTGTCATCCAGCCTGACCGGAAAGGAAATTCCGACCTAGTCACATGGATAAACTGTTCGGAATTGTGCAGCGGACAATTTCTTGAAGCAATAAAACCTAAAAAATGGAAATGCAGGGAACAGAACGGTCTGATGACCGATATCCTGATTCTAAAGGAGAACGGGCTGAACGCCAGCTGCATCAATTTGAGCTGCGGTTATTACAATCCCCATTCGGATGAAGAGATAACCGTCAAAAAGGACCTTCAAAAATGCCTGCTGTTTGTGGAATATGTCATAGAGAACTGTACCGGTGTCTATCCCCATAAATGGACAAATCACGCTTATAACTGCTACGGGTACGAGGATAAAATCTATGAGATGCTGAACTGCGATCCCACCCTGACGGCACATGACCTGCATGACATGTTCCACATCAACTTCCCATTCATCCGGCTGGAAGACTACCAAAGAATATGTGACAATTACAGGATGCTGATGGACGGGGAATGGAACGGAGAGGACGAATATGGGGGAAAAGTATTATCTGAAAGTAAAAGGCCATGAAAACATTCCATTTGATTGTGAGCATTCTTTGGGGAATATGCGGCTCTATTGGAATCGCTGAAATCATTCTGTACAAAATCTGCAAGCGCAAAATGAACAGGAACGAGCCACTATCACGCTTCCAACACCATTTTATGAACCGGATACATTCCAAACTGGACCGCTACCTTTCCAAATTATGTTATTTGCTGGGCATTCTCTGGTATATCCTTTTATTCTATTTACAAATATTCTCCAAATGATATCGTCCTCAAAGGACGGCAAATCCAAGGGACTACTAAAAACAACCGGGAATGGCGGTTCCGGGAACAACGCCCGCCATCCCCCTAAAATAATACCAGAATGAATAAAAAGGAAACATTGCAACGTAGGCTCGCCCGTCAGGAAACAGTCCCGGAAAAAGAAAGGGAACGTTTGAGGAAAGCATGCACCGAAATTCCATGGGGAGCAGAAAAGAGAAGGTGTCCTAAAAGGATGCCTTCTTTTTTTGTTATGCGGCCAATTCATTATC
>JAJPZM010000235.1 GCA_021204335.1 Parabacteroides sp.
TACTTCTTCGTCGCTGTTACAAGAGGCTAACCCCGTCAGCAACAACGCTAATACAAATAGTCTTTTTTCATGATTTATTCTGTTTTATATGTTTTATTCGTTTTGTTTATATTTTAGATAGTAGCTCCTGCCTGAGTAACGGTGATAACCTGTTTAACAGTCGGATCATCGACTTTCTGAACTGTAATGTTTACGCTACGAGTCTCAGTACCAGAATTAGTAGTCGGAGTAATAGTAATCTTGTTATTCTCCACTGAAGGAACTACAGTGATCCAGTCTATTGCTGCATCAAGAGCAACGACTTCCCAGGTTGCCGCATCTTTCAGAACAGCGTCAACGGTTAATTCGATGTCACTTGTTTCATCAGCTGCAATATTCAATACATTATCAGTCAAATCTGTACCTGCTGTACCTGTCACTGCGATTGTTTCCGGCTTACCTGCCTGCTTAACTGTCAGGATAGAGTAGATACCCTCTTTTACCGTATTGACTACTTTGATTTCGACTTCGCGGGCATTAAAAGTGGTATTCGCTTCTGCTGTCAGCTTAAAGCTGCCTTCGCCAGTATTGCCTGTTACGTCAGAAATAGTTACCCATTCCTTTGTATAACCATCTGTCGGATTTTCATCACCTTCAAACTTCCAGGCGCTGCTGGCTTTGACATTGATTGTCTTTCCTTCTGTTTCTGCAGTAGCATCCAGGCTCAATACGCAATCGACAATGCCTCCACCCGAAAGTACAATGATACCCAATGATTTCGCTTTCTGAACGATACGGTATTTTTGTTCAAGATCTCCGACTGAAACAGTCAGGATACCTTCACGATCTGCACCTGATATATTTTCTGCCATCGTTACTATGATTGAATCATTGCTGGCATTACGATCAGCACCAGTTGCCATAGTAATGTTAGTACAGCTAGCCGTTGCACTTGCCACATTCGTTCCGGATAAAGGCAATGCTACTGTCATGGCATAACCCGGCAATGTAATCGTATCACCCAGGATAGACAGACCGGTAATGTCTTTCGGCATATCTACATTCAGATAAGTACCCGATTCATTCTTTGGCTATTCAACCAGCAAAGTCTGTGTAATAGACGGGCGCATCTTGTTGATGAATACGATACGGCCTACACGAGTTTTGTCGCTGGGGGATTGGCTTTCGTTGTGGCAAAAGTCAAATTCTTACCTACTTTACCATCTGTAGGTGCGCCTGTCAGGTCTATCCATTCGCAATCCGTTTCAACCTTCCATTCGGTATCGGCCGCTACGTTTACGACAATGTCGGTTGTTGCTGCCGCGTCCGTCAATGCCAGTTTGTTTTCCGTCATCGTTCCTTTGGGATCTGTTCCAGGCATGCTCAGGCCGAAGATGCCGTAACCGCTTTCCACTTTCACTGTATCTGCCTCGATCCAGTCCTGTACATCGATTGTGGCTGTAATCATATTCGAGCCGACCGACTTAATGTTGATCACATAGCGGTTGTTGGCTTTTACTTCCAGCTTAGTTTCGGCTTTTTCCTGATCCGTACGCATCAATACCGGATACAATACAGCCGTTCCTTCACCCGTCGAACCGCTCTTACCTCCCAATACGATTGAGAAGTCTTTTGTTCCTTTACCACCTTCTTCTTCTTTCGGTGCAGCATAGGCATAGAAAGAAGCCAATGTTTCGCCATTGTTCGCATTATCCAGCGACAGGAAGTCGATACGTTCCGGATCCCAAATATCCGCATCTGCGAAATAAGGATTTACGTACGCAGCATCTTCAAACAGATAATTCTGTTTACGCGAATTAACCAGCTGGATCCATTCGATAAAGAACTGTGAATCCACACCTGTATTGACAATATCGAAACGGGCCATACGGCGCTTCAATGTTATACCGATATTGCTTGCCCAGGTCAGATCATCCGGATGTGCTGCGATACTGTCTTTCACAGAAAGCCCCATATCGGCAGTCATCAGCAGCGGACAGGCAATATGTCCTGTCAACGCATCGGTCAGACCGTCGCGGAAAGCCAACGTATCAGTCTTTCCTAATTCAAATTTATTCAACACTTCCTGGTCGCGCCCGTTCGCTACAAAATACAAACGTTTGCGGTTGTTGCCTACGACCGACAACTCGGCTGTCTGCACCGCTCCATCAGCCGACAAAGTGATACCTTCGCTCACTCCCGAGCGGAACACTTCCTCCAGCAGCATACCGCCATCCTTTTTTCCGTTCCGTCGGGCAGCGTGTCCTTACCAAATACAAATACATCCAACGTACGGATTTCTTTCTCGCCTTTCAACGCGATTTCACCGGCACGCGTATAAGCCACCGAACCATTGCTCAAACCATCCAAACGGAAAGTAAGCGGAATACGTCCGTCTACATTCACAGCGCCGTTGCCGGAACCATTACCGGAACCGCCACCTACCAGGTCGCTGTCTTCCGAACAGGCGACAAGCCCAAAAAGGGCAACCGCCGTCACATAACAATACTTTTTCTTCATAACTTAAATTGTTTGTTTATAAATAAGCAGCCTTTTGCTGCAACGAATTTTCCCTATACTTTTATTACTTTTCACATCACACCGTCTACTTCACCACCATCTTCCCAGTCGCCCGACGACAGGGTCGAGACGTAGACCCCTGCGCCGTCTATCTCGACTTTCAGGTCGAACTCCTGACGTTGGTTGTTATCCAGGTCGATATGCATCGTCGTAAAGAATTTCCACAGGTCGAGGTCTTCCAGCAACGGCTCCTCACCCCGGTAGACCGAAAACGGCGGATGGTCGTTGTTCGTCAGCCGGTAACAGACCAGCTCGCCCGAAAGCGAACGGACGATACTCATTTTCGCCTCCCTACGGATACTGACCCTTTCCTGTTCTATCCCCGGGAAATCGCCCGAAGCAGGAAAAGCATAACGCTGCGGCACTCCGGACAGGCAAAAGCTGAAATCGTCCGTATTCTCAGGCGGACTATACTTCCAGACAACCGTCAGGTTCAACCGGCAATGGGCGTGCGACATGCGGGCATATTCGCGCGTCACACCGCGACCGCTAACGTTCACTTCCAGATAGTTATAATAGAGTTTTTCAGCTACATGGTGGAAAACGCCCGTACTGCGAACGGCTGTGTAAGGATTATCCAGACGAAGCTGCATATCCCTCAAACGGCTCTCTCCTATCCGGGCATCCGGATAAATCCGGCTCGTCGTGTCCCGATTTCCCCACGATACGATGGTGTAGTCGCCGGGCGCAAGGTTGAGTTCGCCATATATTGCATCCTTTCCGGTTGCCCGGTTTATCGCACAAAGAATTCCTTCGCTGTCGAATACGTAGCCATCGACACAGCCGATATAATCTGTCAGACGGTTGGCCGATCCACCCGTATTATACCAGTATTCCAACTTTACGTTGTAAGGACATTCCGCCAGATCGCCGTCGATATCGCACGAAGGAATAACCAGGATAACTGCCGGCAACAGCAGAGTGACAAGAATCAGGGCAAACCTATTTTTCATATCCACTCCTTTCCTCATACAAGATGCTCAACTCGATACGCCTCAGCTTCGGGAACAGGTTCACCAGCATATCCCGGTAAGGCCTCCTACCCTGCAAGTCCATCAGATAGCGTTCCCTCCCTTCGAAGATTCCGTAATTGTCGATGATAAAATTAACCGCCGTCTCATAAGGCTTTCCCTTTATCAACCGGCGCAACCCCTCCCAGTCTTCTGCTACCCACGCCGTACGGAACGGATAATCCTGCAAACCATACGACCGGGTCAGATAGGTGCGGAACCCCAGCGAACGCGCCTTTGCCAGCGCTTCGTTATCATAGTAAGCCCCATCCGGCGAAGCATATCCCGTAACACGTATCTCCCGAATATCCACCTTATAATCGCCCAGCAACGGTGCCAGCAAACGATCGACCTTCCGCAACTCCATATAATTATTTCCATACGACGGGTCCACCCGCGATCCACCCTTCACATAGTCTATATAAAGCGTTACCGCCACTCTCCTCTCCTGTGGTTCCGATGGAGAAGGTGGCGTTAGCTTCTGTACCTCGATCCTCTCTACCTCCTTTACCGCCGGCACTACCTCCGCTGCCAGCACCACCGTATCCCTCACCGTCACGCAAGGCGATGGCAATTCGATATCCGCCGTCAGCACATCATCCGCCAACACCTGCTCCGTACAGCAATCGCGACTCACCTGCTTCAACCGCAACTCGGCATGCTCCATCCATGAGGCATACGGAATACTGACCAGGTAACGCAGCATATAATCATTCCGCCTCCATCCGCAAACCCATACATGATAGGGCACCGGCCGGTTACGATCGGGATTCACCGTCTCCTCCCGCTGGTCGAAACGCGCCCGCCGGCTGCCGGAAAATACCACCGGCGGAAGCGACACCCGCTTCTTCCCCAGACAGAGCGACGGTGTGAGCGTAAGCGCCTGTTCCGTCGGGACCGTAATGCCTTTCGCATTGATCGCCAGGTCAATACGGACACTATCGTCACTCACCGTCAGACTGCGGGGAATAAAGCGGATGGCCTCCTGTGCAAACATAGAAGTAATATCCACTAGTATTAATATGCTCGTTATCAAAAGAAATATGGTGTATTTGCGCCTCATGACCATCAATGTATTATATAGATAAAGGATACGGATAAACGCGTCGGTCCGAAGAAACTCCGCTTGTATCGCCCTATCAGTTCAGCACATTCCGTACATACATATTTATTATATTCCAGATAAGTGTAGCCTACCCCTGCCGATAGCTCCAGCCCCCAGCGGCGCCCAATCGCAAAATGATAGCCATACGACACGCCGCCACCATACAACTCGCCGCGATAGGTATAGGTGTCCAGATCCGACAAAAAAGGTATCTGCCCAATATTATAATGCCCCGTATGCAGGTGCGCCCCGAAGAAGTGGCCTTCAAAACTTTTGCAAGGCCAGTATCGCAGTTCCGGCCATACCAACCAATGACGCAAACTCATGCCGTCCGAAAAAAAACGTCCAGGCATTATAGCTGCCATCAATACTGAGGCTCAGCTTTTTACTGATAGCTACTTCCACTCCCAGATTCGGAGTAGTGGTGGCCCACCAGAACATATTCGTCCGGGCTCCAACCTGCTGACCGTAAGAAACGGCCGTCGCAAACTGAAGAAACAGATAAACAAGCAAGACTTTCTTGAGTTCTTTTATCCGGTTTTTCCAGACTTTGTCCGGTAAGTCTATTTTTCCTGTTTTTTTCATACCCTATACTCGTTTAATTTGTTTCATTGTTTGTTTTAATGTGACATGTACTAAAGAAGACAAGATTATGATTGAAATTCAAGAGATTAAAAAGATGATATCAAGCAAGATAGAGCATCTGGAACGACTTTTTATTTCCGATAAAAGTTAATAACAATTTATTTTTTCATATCTTTTACTTGTTTATTAAATTATTAGGCGTACCTTTGCAAGCAGATAACCTTTGATTAATAAAGGATCATTTCAAGATTTCTCATTCTTACAAATAATGAGACATCTTTTTTATCTTCCGATAA
>JAJPZM010000188.1 GCA_021204335.1 Parabacteroides sp.
ATTTTAATGATGTTATTCTAAAAAGCCATGATATGTTTTTT
Organism: Parabacteroides sp.; assembly: GCA_021204335.1. Taxonomy (GTDB): domain Bacteria; phylum Bacteroidota; class Bacteroidia; order Bacteroidales; family Tannerellaceae; genus Parabacteroides. The sequence continues at coordinate 42 of JAJPZM010000188.1, forward strand.
TAACTCAAGAAGAGATCAAGGTCCTTGGAAACCAATATTTCTCAAAACGATTAACCCCAAATAATCACTAGCATTAGGAGAAATATCCCGAATCATTAACTAACATTTACAAAATATTAGCTCGTAAAAATCAATAAAAACAAAGGCTGAAAAATCTATCATAATTTTACACATGCCCTAATAACGAAAATTCTATACTTGCGTCATAAAGACTATTTTCGACCCAGCCATGAAAATATGGTTTATGTATTTAAAGTAATACGATAAAATCGTATGTCCAGCTTTGAAGATGGACCCGTTCTATAATTAGAAAAGGGCTATTAAGATGTATATTTTGTTTACCTTTATAAGTACTATTCCGACATTTGGATAAGTTAATATTCTATCTAACCCCATAAAAAACAAGTTATATTCCCTAAATTTAATAAAGACAATATCGATAGTCATAGTGTTCATTAGATAAACATTTTCCATCTCCGTTTTCATACGACTACAAACGTAGTTTTACAGAATAGTCACCACTTCATCCATCTCTTTCCGTGTGGAAGAACGTTCCGGCTGCTCTTTTATATACCCTAAAGATATAATAGCTACGGGATATTCATCCGGAGATAACGGGAAGTTTGATTTGAAAAGATCCAGATCAAAGTTGCAAACCCAACAACTACCCAAACCTTGGTCAGCTGCAGCTAAACAAATATGCTCTGCCGCAATTGCAGCATCAATATCCGCATGATTCTTATTATCTGATTTACGAACCCATGCGGCCGATTTATCAACACATACAACAATATATACAGGTGCATTTGCAAATCACTCCCGGACATAACATTGCCGCATTTTTTGCTTCTGTTCCTCACTCTTTACGACAATAAAACGCCAGGGTTGATAATTAACGGCAGATGGTGCAAGACGGGCACATTCCAGAATATAATCAATCTTATCCTGTTCAACTATCTTTGATTCATAGCTTCTTGCCGAGAAGCGTTTCTTCACAAGTTCTAAAAAATTCATATTCGATCCGTTTTTAATGTTCACTACAAAGTTATCCAACTTTCAGATAAAACACTAAATTTGTCCCTAATAAAGCATATCGTATAAAATAAAGAATCATGGCAGACAATTATCTGGAAAAAAATACGAAGAATACCAAACCCGGAAATCACCTGGAGCAACCAGCTATAGCAAAAAGAAGATAAACACGATCCATAAAACCAGAAGGGTCTTTGTGACAGGAGGCGTCGAAGGGATTGGCAAGGCAATTGTAAAAACATTTCGCTCAGCCGGACATCGGGTTGCATTCTGCGACCAAAATGAAGCGGCTGGAAAAGAGACTGCAGGAAGGACCGGAACAACTTTTTTCACGTAGATGTTCGTAACAAAGAAGCATTGGAAAGCTGTATGCAACGTCTCTTTGAAGACTGGGGAGATATCGATATTATCATCAATAATGCCGGGATCAGTAAATTCTCCCCTATTACAGAAACCGGTGTGGAAGATTTCGATCAGATCTTATCTGTAAACCTGCGTCCAGCATTCATTACATCACGACAGCTTGCCATTCACCGGCAATCTCTGAGCTCGCCCAATCCATTCGGTAGAATTATTAATATATCTTCTACCCGTTATCTGATGAGCGAACCTAGCAGTGAAGGATATGCAGCGTCCAAAGGCGGTATCTATTCGCTGACACATGCTTTAGCCTTGTCTCTTGCCCCCTGGCATATTACTGTCAATTCTATTTCACCGGGGTGGATACAAACACACGATTATGACCAGCTTCGCCCGGAAGACCATGCACAACATCCGTCCGGAAGAGTTGGAAAACCGGAAGACATCGCCAATATGCGCCTGTTCATCTGTCGGGAGGAAAATGATTTTATCAATGGAGATAATATGACAATTGACGGAGGAATGACTAAGAAAATGATTTATGTCGAATAAATCAAACAACCTGACTGCATGTCCTATACTAAAAGCATAACAGCCAGATGATGCAGCAAACGTTATATCCCGATTTTCTTCGCCGCCTTACCGTCGACAGCAAGGACGACGGTAAGCGATTTACCGTTACTACCCGGATTGAAGAAATAGAAACATTACTCCGGGAAAGTAATTACCACCTGGTACACAAGGGAGATCTTTTATTAATCTATGCCAGGCAAACCGATCCGACACAATGGAAGGTACTCATATCTTCACATATCGATTGCGTTTATCAAAATTGTTTTATGGAAGACACCGGTGATTATTGGAAAGGGACTTTTGACAACAGTGCTACTAACGCAGCCTTAGTAAATCTGATGTTGCATGATAAGCTGAATGAGTCTGTGATTATTGCATTTACCGGAGATGAAGAAATCAACTCATGCGGTGCGATTGAAGTAATGAACACATTATATTAATTAAACACCGATCTCGATTACGGCATCGTACTCGATGTAACGGAAGAAGGATGGGATGACGAAGCAGCTTTCTCCATCGAAAATGATCACGGATTCGATATTTTAACCGGTTACCAGATCATTCAGAAACTACAAGCCAGCGAAAAACCCTGCACCCTCGTACATTTTGCAGAACCTGATGAAACCTGGGATTATGGGAAAGGAATTGAAAAAGGACTCCCCCCCTCTCCCCTGCCTTAGTTTGTGCCTGCCGGCAAAAGGAGAATTACATGGAGAAGCCGGAGTTTTAATCCGAAAATCTTCAATTGTACCTTATCAACAGCTATTAATAGAATTGGCAAATAATCTGGCAGACTAAATTCAGGCTTAACCGATATTTAGCCAGTAAATAAACAGAAGCCATGTTGCCGGATAAGTTTTTTTTTACAAGAAATAGCGTGTTGATACAGATTAAAGTATATCTTTATCGACAAACAAGCTTTATTTGATAACATAAATATGAGATGATGATGAAACTAAAAGCAGTTATATACCTCGTTCTTTTCACCGGTGCTATTTTTCTTTGTAGTTGCGGCAGTTACAAAACGGCTAAAGAAGCAATCCTGAAAATAGAAAAGGGCATGAGCAAAAGAGAAATAACGAACTTACTGGGCAATCCGGATTACCGCCGCTTCGACAATGAATCGGAGCAATGGGAATATATAAAGGAAGATCCCCTATCCGGTACCAAAACTATTATTCTCGTAGATTTTGTGAACGACAGAGTAAGCAATATGAACTCTTTCAATGGTAATGACTATCCTGCACCGAATCCTCCTGTCGCCGTTTACCCACCAAACAATATGGATTACGACAGACCGTTTCCGTCATCCAATAATCACATACGCCCCGGTAGAGTTATCAGCGACAGTGATTTCCAGCAACTGTACAACAAAGTCAAATCGAAACTATTTAAAGACGACCAGCTCGAGTTGTTAAGCATAGGAGTCGGCAACAGGTATTTCAGTTGCAGGCAGTGTGTAAAACTAATGTCGATATATACATTTGACGATGACAAACTGAAAGTACTGGATATCGTTGCTCCGCGTATTGCCGATAGAGAGAATTATGAAGATATCATCCGTTCTCTCAGTTTCCTGTCCAGTCAGGATAAAGTACGCAAAATGTTTACCGGATCACGCTGATAGAATGGATAAGCTGCATCATTTCGGCTGTCCGGTTTCACAGATCACATTGCCGGAGAAATTTACTTACCCGTTCCACTATACACCTCACCCGTTATCTGTGATGGCGGCAAAAGAGGTGCAGGCTTATTTGCATACCCGAAAAGACTGGGAAAGCGATTTGGAACAAGGGAGAATGTTTGGCGTTTTAATCGTGCAAACACTCGCCGGTGAAATCGGTTATCTGGCAGCCTTTTCCGGTATTCTTGCCGGAAAGAACCTCCATGACTATTTCGTTCCTCCGGTTTACAACCTGCAACAACCGGAAGGTTTCTTCCGTATCGAAGAAGACCGGATATCAGCTATCAATACCCATATTAAGGAACTTGAAGCCGATACAAAATACACAGAGAACAAACAGAGACTGGCAGATGCAACCCGGCAAGCAAAACAAGCCATAGAAAATTTTCAAACCGGGATGGAAACAGCCCGGCTCAAACGAGAGGAAAGACGACGTAACAATCCGGACGAAGCCGAACAGGCTGCCCTTATCCGCGAAAGCCAGTTCCAGAAAGCAGAGCTCAAACGGCTGAAACAACAATGGAACAATCGCATCGTAACCATACAAACAGAGACCGATACATTCGAAAGAAAGATCGAACAACTGAAAACAGAACGTAAAACCCGTTCGGCAGCCTTACAACAACAGCTATTCAAGAGTTCCGCTTACTGAACAATCGGGGTGAAGTCAGAGATCTGTGTGATATTTTTAAAGACACAGCCCAGAAAGTACCTCCTGCCGGTGCCGGAGAATGCGCTGCACCCAAGTTATTACAATACGCCTACCTACACCAACTGAAACCTATTGTCATGGCCGAATTCTGGTGGGGACGGTCGCCAAAAGCCGAAATCCGCCATCACGGGTATTTCTATCCGGCTTGCAAAGGGAAGTGCGAACCCATTCTGAAACACATGCTGCAAGGGCTGGAAGTAGAAGACAATCCATTATCAAAAGACCATCATCGTGAAACTCATCTGGAAATTGTTTACGAAGACGATTGGCTATTGATAGTCAATAAATCGGAAGGCATGTTGTCCGTTCCCGGCAAGACGGATATGGATTCAGTCTATCAACGATTAAAAAAACGATATCCGGAAGCGACCGGACCGCTGATCGTCCACCGGCTGGATATGGCAACTTCTGGATTACTGCTTGCAGCTAAGACAAAGGAAGTTCATCAAAACCTGCAAGCCCAGTTTAAAAACCGGACAATCAAGAAACGCTATATCGCTATACTCGATGGACTGATTACTACCAACAAAGGAACCATCTCCCTTCCCCTATGCCTGGACCCGCAAGACCGTCCACGCCAAATAGTAAGCGAAGAATATGGAAAACCGGCCATTACCAACTATCAGGTTCTCGAACGGAAGCAGAACAAAACACGAATCGCTTTTTATCCGTTTACCGGACGCACTCACCAATTACGTGTGCACGCCGCTCACCCGCAAGGCCTCAACACGCCTATTCTCGGCGACGAACTATACGACAAAAAAGCCGACCGCCTTCACCTGCACGCAGAATATCTGGAGTTCAGGCATCCGGTATCAGGAAAAACGATCCGTATAGAAAAGAAAGCGGAATTTTGAACACTTCAATAATTTATAAACATGAAAGAAATACAGAATCAAGCACAACCGGAAAGAGCGACTCAACAGGATTACGATGAACTAATCGAACTTTGGGATGCCTCTGTTCGCAGCAGCCATCATTTCCTGTCAGAAGAAGATATACAATATTATAAACCATTGATAAGAAACAATTATTTGCAGGCAGTCCGCTTATATGTAACAAGAGATAAAGAGAACGGACAAATAGCCGCTTTTATGGGATTGAGCGATGAACTGATAGAAA
>JAJPZM010000282.1 GCA_021204335.1 Parabacteroides sp.
AACATTCATATGATGTTCAATAAATCAACGGACATCATGCGGATAATCATAATTTGAAATTTCTCCGCCAGTAGAAGTAATCAAGAAATGTTGTATGGCAATCGGTGCAAGATAATGGGCCATGCTCCATTTATACCCATCTAATACCAATGATTTTGAATTGATTTCATAAGGACGAAGATAAGAACTTATAGGTGGAGCAGACACATTTGCAACCGGATCATTCAATCCATAAATCAATAATGTTCCTCCTTCCGGTTTATCATACCATGCTTGCATCGGTCCCCATAGTTTAAAACCTTCGATATGATAAGGTGTCGTTATCAGCTGGTCCATAGATCTCCAACGTTTTAAATCCATATAACGGAAACCCTCAGCCATCAATTCACTACTACGTTCCCTGCGGATATTATATAAAACCGGGTCTATCAACTTGCCGGCTGAATAAGCTCCCCAGTCGAACTTCGCTTCTTCACCCATATCGGTTGCTGCTATAGTCTTATTATAATCATCATCTACAAATGCACGACTTCTAAGCTGTTTCCAATAGTTGCTTGCCACGTTATCGATCGTTCCGGTTTTCTCATAACATGCCTCCATATAATTCAAATAAGCTTCTGCAGTCCGGAAAGTTATACTGCCGGTATATCCTAAAAAGTTTCCGCAATGTTTTCCGTCGTAATTCAAACCTTTCCTTAATGCATACCCCGTTCCATACTGCCAACCTGCACTTCCGTTTGTAATATCCGGAACAGGTTCTATTCGGGTGCCATGTGTATTTTCGGGAGAATCATAAAGTATATTTGTTTGTCCGGGCTCTTTCAAAAACAACCACAGCCTGCCGTCTCTGTTTTCTCTTACTTGTGAAATTTCATCATCGCCGGCGTATGTTGAAGATGCGTTATAAATAGGTAACCCGTTTTTCATCAAAAAGGTATTTACCATTCCTCGTGTAGGGCCAACACCATCATTTCCCAACTGGGCTTGCTGAACAACTCCATGTGTTAATCCTAATCCCTTACTGTATTGCCTCCATAATAGCACTTCGCTAAAACCGGACATATCTTCCGCACTAAACATATCGAAATAAGGATTCGTCGGATCTGATAATGTTTGCTGCAGGACACCGTTATTCTCAACCAATGGAATATTATCGGCTACCTGTTTTGCTGACTCCATAGCTAATGAGAGAAAATAATCAATCTCCCTATCTATGTCTCCCGATGGATACTGGTACCCCGCATTGTAATCTTTATTTTCCCCAGGCTATCCTTCCCCATTAGGAACAAAGGCTGTACTTTTGAAATATTTCAACCATGTACCTTCAAATAAAGCCACCCTGGATTTCACCAATAATGCACAGTTTTTAGAAATACGATTTTTCTTATCATCCGGTTTTTCTTTTAATAAAAGAATTGCAGAATCCAAGTCTGAAATAATAGATCGCGCCACTTCATTTCTTGGGGAACGCTTACTTGCTTCAACCAATGGGCCCATTTCATCGGCAAGAGTTCTTTTAACAATAGGGGAATCTCCAAATTCCTAAAGCTTTTTAAAATATTCGTATGCTCTCAGGAAATATATTTCTCCTATATATTGTTTGATATTAGTATCATCTCCTTCTATTTCTCCAACTTCACTTTTCGGTACCACGTTTTGAATAAAATAGTTACAACTATAAATCATATCGAAACTCCAGCTGCCTCCGGACTGGTCGACTTTCCATTGTCCCGGAGCATATCTGTTGTCATAGTTTTTGTGTGCCATCTTATCTGTATGCATATCCATACCATAAGTCCCGTATCCTGAACCGGCGTTAGAATGAGATGGCAATATTGTCGAATACAAATTATTAGCGTAAGATGCTAATTGCGATTCTTCCGTCAGATAATTTTCAGGTGTAACCATAGTCAGAGGTTCTCTGTCCAGGTAATCATTACAAGCAAAGAATGCACCAACCATCCATATACCCAATATCTTTTCTAATATTTTTGTCGTTTTCATGTTATTTCAATTAAAAAGTAAGACTTAACCCAACTGATAAAGTTTTAGAAAGAGGATAAACACTGCCATTCCACCCTCCATCAATAGTTTCAGGATCAAATGTTCCAAACATTTTAGTACCAGTCCATAAATTTTCACCGGAAACATACACTCTTAATTTAGATACAAGGAATTTCTTTGTGACCAATTCCGGTAAAGTATATCCTAATTGTATATTTTTCAGACGAATGTAAGCAGCATTCTGCAAATAACGGGATTGCGTTTGCCGATTTTTTGAAGAACTGAAATCAGGTCGTGGAAAATAAGAATCCAGATTCTGTCCTAATACATGATCAGGATCGTCTCTAAAATAGTCCAGATGAGGTAGCATACATGTTGATTCCCAAACAGAAGATGAGGCACCCCAGAAATAATAACTATTCTGAAAAAATCTCTTTTCATCACTCCCTGGAAAAATGCGCGGAAATCAAATCCTTTATAATCCAGGTTCAAATCCAGACCGAATAAATATCGGGGAGTATTATTTCCTATAATTGTCAGGTCTCCATGGTCACCTTCAGTTTTAGCTCCACTATCAATCTTTCCATCCCCATTTAAATCGGCATACATAATATCACCAGCTCCCCAGCGATTACCGACTGCATCCTGTCCTCCGTTAGGTAATGAAGCAAGATGTGCATCCATCTCATCCTGAGTTTTTGCAATTCCTATTGTTTTATATCCCCAAATTTCACCCAGCATCATACCTTTTCTGTATTATTGCTTTATCTTTATCTACGTTCACATCCGTATTTAAAGAACCTGTCTCATTCGGATAACGGGTAATTTTTGTTTGAGAATCGGATAACATGAATTTGGCACTATATCCAAGACCACATTTAAGGCGGTCATTCCAACCTATTGACAATTCCCATCCGTATGTCCTTAAGTCTGTATTATTTGTCTGAGGAACTGCTGTTCCCAAAATAACAGGTAATTCAGGTGCCGGACCAACCATATCTATTGTCTTTCTGGAATAAACATCTACCGAACCATTCAAGCGATTGTTTATCGCACCAAAATCCCAACCGATATTCCATGTTTTCACGCGTTCCCATGTCATGGTAGAGCTAACCAAACCCGGAGCAGCCGATGTATTGGGCTTTATCCCATTCATCAACCAATCGCCGTTGGATGCCTTAACCGTCATAGCCTGGTAAGTCGGATGCCAACTATCCGTATTTTGGTTGCCTAGTTCACCGTATGATCCTCTAAACTTAAACATACTTGCATATTCTTCCAGGTCAGACCAGAACGCTTCCTTGGCAACATTCCACCCTACAGAAAATGAAGGGAACTAGCTCCAACGATTGTCTGCCCTAAAACGGGAAGTTCCATCATAGCGTAAATTGACTTCTAACAAATATTTTTGTTGGTAGTCATAGTTAATACGTCCAAAGAATCCGGCAGTAGCCCAATGGTCTGAAGCTCCATTTACAGCAGGGGTCACTTCTGTTCCATAAACATCGAGACCCGTTGTTAAATCAACTTCCGGTAAAAATGGGATGATAATACCTTCACGCTGAAGTCCGAATACTTTCTTTTTCATTAATTCCGACTGAAATCCGACCATACCTTTGAAGTTATGTTCCGATTCCAATGATTTCGTGTATTCCGAATATGCACTAAAATTAGTGTAATTTTCTTTCGCATGATCCTCATGTACATGCGAATTATTATTATATGGGTAAGGCTTGCCTTCTACATCATGATTATAGGTTTTCTGAATTTCCCAGTGGGTATTTGCATTCTTTATTCTATAATTGAAATCTACAAAAGTCTTCCAACCTTTAATCGGTTCCAATATTACTTGTGCCTGTTGGTATAAATAATCTGTCTGGTATACACCATTGCCACCATCCCGCAAATTCAAAGCAGGAGAGGGAGCTGCATATAAATATCCGTTAGGATCGTATAATGGAAGAGTCGGCCATCCCTGGCGTCCTAAAGACTGGAAGAAATCATCCCGGAGAAAAGAAGGACGTTTCAAATCTTCTCTAATAAAACGATTGCTATAATTTAATTGGGCCCAATCGTTTATTTTTATGTTGATCTTAGCTGTTGCCGCATATCTGTCATAAGTGTCCTGATCCAGTTTCATCATTCCGTTCTGGTCCAGATAGTTCATTGACACATAATAATTAATAGACTCATTCCCACCGCTCAGGCTAAAATTGTGTTCTTGGGAAAATACCCAATTACGATAAACGGCATCATACCAATCCACATTATCATTTCCATAAAGATAACCATCTCCCCACATTTTAGGATTACTTGGATTAACCGGTGCGGATGTTGTCAATTTGCCACTTTGGTAATCTTTAATTCTCTGCATCTGGTCTTCTCCGAATTGAGGTGCAAATCCACCGTTGATACATCCATCATTAAAATAAGTAGCAAAAGTGTAAGAATCTGCCATTTGAGGTAATAAGACCGCATCGTTCCACCGGAAACTATTATTATAATTTACTGTGGGTTTTCCACTTTTACCCTTTTTAGTGGTTACTAAAATAACCCCGAAAGGAGCACGGGAACCATAAATAGAAGATGCTGCTGCATCTTTCAATACCGAGATATTTTCTATATCCTGAGGATTTATAGCATCGATATCTCCTTCCATTCCGTCTATTAAAATAAGAGGACTGCCGCTTGAACCTTTACCGATTGTCGCAGTACCGCGGATATTCATACTTGCTCGTTTTTCCAATCCTCCCATATTCTGAGAAATTTGTAATCCCGGCACCATACCTTGCAAAGCTTGAGCTGCCGTCATTACGGGACGTGATTCCAGCGCTTTTTGCATCTGCTACACCAACAGATCCCGTTAAATTGACTTTTTTCTGAGTGCCGAAACCGATTACAACAACTTCATCAATCGACTCTGTATTTTCCTGCATGACCACATTTATTTCTTTCTGGTTTGCAACATTTATTTCTACTGTTCGCATACCTATATAAGAAAAGACTAAAACACTGCCATGAGGTACTTTTAAATTAAACTTTCCGTCCAAGTCTGTGATAACTCCTTGTGTCGTTCCTTTTATTAATACAGAAACTCCGATCAAGGGCATACCTGTTGCATCACTTACAACACCACTCACATTGTTGTCTTGATTTATTGCGCTTATTTTCAGATTGTTGTCTCCGAAAGCATAAGGGGTAAATAGGCCACATAGAAGAAAAACGGCCAATAGTAACCGGACAATCTTATGTCCAAACACGGAATAGAAATATATCCGCTTTCCATTAATTTTAATAGTTTTCATAATACTTTGATTTAATAAACACTCTATATAATTTCCGACTTTCTAAACTTTCTTTTGCTTAAGAAGTCTTATTAACTTTAGATTAAAGTACACTGTAAAGTAACAGACTAAGGTTCAGACAACAAATAGATAAAATAATTATAAGATGGATTATATTACGATATGATTTTGAGAGTTATATTATATACTATGTATTATTCAATAAAACTT
>JAJPZM010000239.1 GCA_021204335.1 Parabacteroides sp.
AAGTGCGCAACAGGAATTGGTCGGCCTTCGGCGTATTCCCGTCTACAAGGTCTGATTCAGGGGGGGCGGGTAGGGAGAAAAGGATATTCCCTTCGGTGCGTTGCCAGGAGAGGTCGGGCTGGATGAAAAAGCGGTCGACATTGATCCGGCAAAAGGCGGATGCCTGGTAGCCTACCTTATATTGCAGGCGGACGTTCTCGGCTTCCACACCATCTATCGTCAGCGAATTGATGATCGGAAAGGTCGAATTGAAGCCCACCTTTGCTCCGAAGTTGAACGCTTTGTCCTCGATCTGTATAAACTTCTGCGCGTTGGCAATAACGAGGAGCAAGAGCAGGGGCAATAGAAGGAAAAGCTTTCTCATACGCTTATTTTTTCTTTTTTACAGACCAGCCGAACTTACCGACGAAATCACCCAATCCATAATACTTCCCATGCGAGTAAGCCAGCAGGTCGGCACGTTGCATGTCGAAAGCGCCGGTGTCGGGATCTAGGTATTTGTCGTCTGCCTGCACGTTGAGCACATCGGCGATAAACATGTCGTGGCTTCCCAGGGCAACCACCTCTTTTACCCGGCATTCGATGCAAAGGGGAGCTTCTTCGATTGTCGGGCAGTTCACCAGGGTGGCCTTGCCCGGCGTAAGTCCCATTTCTTCAAACTTGTGATGGTCTTTCCCCGAGTTTACGCCGCACCAGTCGGTTGCGAAAGCCAGTTCGCGTGTGGTGAGGTTAATCACAAACTCCATGTTCTTTTTCAGAATGGGGTAAGAATGGTGTTCGGGACGTATGGATATATAACACATGGGTGGATTGGTACAGATCGTACCCACCCACGCCACAGTGATAATATTATATTCTGAAGGTTCGCTGCCACAACTGACCATTACGGCGGGCAATGGATAGATCATGGTACCGGGCTTCCAGTCTTGTTTCATATTCTTTATTTAATGATAATATCTTCCTTGTTGATCTTACGTTCGCAATAATGGCATCTGATCGTTCCTTTTTCTTTGTCTATCACATCGAAACGGCTTGGCATCGGCTCGTTGTTGGTGACGCATTTCGGGTTGTTGCATTTTACCAGTCCGACCAGCTCGTCGGGCAACGTAACCGTTTTCTTTTCCACCACCTCGTAATCGCGGATGATGTTCAGGATTACTTTCGGGGCGATCAGGGTGATGCGGTTGATCTCGTCCTCTGCAAAGAACTTGTCGGCAATCTTGATCACGCCTTTGCATCCCATCTTATTGCTATGGAAATTGTTGCCTATGGTGATGGTGTTGTCCATCTTTTCCAGCCCGAGCAGTTTGGCAACTTTGAATAACTGGCTGGGGGGGATACGGTCGATAGCAGTTCCGTTCTCTAAAGCGGCGACCTGCAATTCTCTTTTCTTTTCTGCTGACATAACGATTATCAGAATTAAATATTGATACCTAAAACTTCACAAATAATAGCCTGGCGGGCGAACAACCCGTTGCGTGCCTGCTGGATATAATAAGCTTTCGGATTATCGTCCACATCGTAGGCAATTTCGTTGACGCGGGGCAGGGGATGGAGGATGCGCAGATTCTCGCGGCTGCCTTCCAGCATCTTGTTGCGCAGGATATATACGTTTTTCACCCGTTCATATTCTTCGAGGTCGGTGAAGCGTTCGCGCTGCACGCGGGTCATGTAAAGGATATCGGACAGGTTGATTACTTCCTCGTCGAAAGTGGTATGCTCGTAGTATTTGATGCCATGCTCGTCGCAGAAGTTCTTGTATTCGTCCGGCATGCGAAGTTCGTCGGGTGCCACGAAATGAAAAGTGGGGTTGAAGTGCGACATGCCGACAATCAGCGAGTGTACGGTGCGTCCGTATTTTAGGTCGCCCACCATCGTGATATTCAGGTCGGTCAGTTTTCCCTGCGTCTTTTGGATGGAATACAGGTCGAGCATCGTCTGCGAGGGATGCTGGTTGGCTCCGTCGCCGGCATTGATGATGGGGATATCGGTCACTTCCGAAGCATAGCGGGCGGCACCTTCCAGGTGATGGCGCATGATGATAAGGTCTACATAGTTGCTGACCATCAGGATTGTGTCCTTCAATGTTTCCCCTTTGGAAGAACTGGTGGTCGAGGCGTCCTGGAATCCGACAACTCGTCCGCCCAGGCGGTTGACAGCCGTTTCAAAGCTCAATCGCGTGCGGGTAGAGGGTTCAAAGAACAGGGTGGCAGCCACTTTGCCTTCCAACACCTTTCGGTTCGGGTTTTCCTCAAACTTCCTGGCGTTATCCAGAATACGAAGAATGTCCTCTTTGGAACATTGATCGATAGATACTAAACTTTTACTTTTCATTTTGTATTAATCAGTCTTTCATGCAAAAGTATAAAAAAGCGGAGACTGTTACCGTCTCCGCTTATATTTATTTCAGATATTCTGCCAGCTTTGTGGGAAGGTAGAATGTATTGTTCTTGTCAACGTAGACGACAACGGAATTGAGCCGGACTTCTTCCTGCCCTTTCTTTCCGATTGTCACGATATTGCTGAACGGCGTGATGTTGATTTGTTTCTTTTTATTCTTGACAACCAATGTCGGCGAACCTTTTTCATCCTTAGCCGGAATGATCTCGCATTTATAATCGCCGAATACTTCCGTATGAGGTGCGAAGTTTGCATTTGTCAGCTCATCCAGCTTGTCGCGGTTCATGCCGAACAGGGCACACAGATAGGCGTTCAGCTCGATATTGGTGTGCATGCCGATTGGCAGGCTAGCCTTGTCGAGGTGGTAAGCAGCCAGGAACACATCTTCGCCGGTATGTCCGCCGGTAGTGAATCCGAAGCAGGTTCTCGAGGTGAGCAGTTTCGACATGAAAGAGGTCAGCGAGCCGCTGTACAAAGAACCTTTACCCTCTGCCGAGCGTTCGTTTTCCGGGATCGGGCTGTTCTTGTAGTCCTTGCAATGGTTCAGGGCGTCCATTTCTTCGGGAGTCAGTTCGAATCCGGCATATTCGCGGAAGATGTTCTGCACTTCCGGGTTGGGCTTGCTGTTTACCATGTTGGCAAAACCTTCGGCTGTCAGTTTATACAAGGAGAACTGGTGGAATAGCTGGTCTTTCGACAGTTTGTCGTAGCCTTTGCAGTCGGCGCGTCCGATGCTGATGCCGCTGTTGCCATGGTCGGGCACCATGATAACGGCTGTTTCACCATTCTGGCGGGCAAACTCGAGGGCAACGCCGCAAGCGCGGTCGTAAGCCAGCATATCGGTTGCCATGCCGACAGGGTCGTTGGCGTGGGCTGCCCAGTCTACTTTGCTGCCTTCCACCATCAGGAAGAAGCCCTGCGGATTCTTCGACAGTTTGCTGATGGCGATGCGTGTCATTTCTTCCAGCGAAGGCTGCTGAGCTGGGTCGCGGTCGAGGTCGTAAGCCATTTCGCGGTCGGCGAACAACGCCCACATATTATCGCCTTTGTAGTTGCGCATTGCGTTGATGTCGTTCTTGAAGACGCCGTATCCGTTTCCTTTCAGATAGGCTTCGCTCTCTTCGGGCAGCAGGGAAGCGCCGCCGCCGATTACGACGTTCAGATCGTTGTGTGCCATCTGCGGAGCGATCCATTCGTATTTGCCGCGGTTGTAGCTATGTGCCGAGCAGTCGGCAGGAGTAGCATGCGGAAATTCGCAGGTGAAAACCAAACCTGTTGCCTTGCCTTGCGTCATCTTGGCAGCTTCCAGCAGCGTGATGAGCGGTTGGAAAGCGCGTGCGGGATCGGTCGGATAGATGTCGTTGTCGCCATCGTTCTCCGGGTAAGTCGATACGTAACCGGTGCGGCTCGGGTAGCCGGTCATATAGCAGGAGGTCGTCGGTGCGGAGTCGCCGATCGGCGCATTCGAGGAATGCGTGCGTACGGTGCCGCACAGATACGGATCGAGGTTCAGATTCGGCTTGTCGGGGTTGGTGTACCATTGCAGCCAGCGCGCCATCGAGACGGTTGCCAGCGAAGTGCCGTCCGGTATCAGCAGGATGATGTTCTTCACCGGTTTTACGTTTTCCACCTCAGCCGCTTTTGCCGGCATGAAGATGATTGCCAGCAGCATCAGGAAAGTAATCGTTTTTTTCATGTGTTTATTCTTTATAATATTAATGTAGTTGAATGATTTCTTCTTCAAAAATCGTTAGCTTCTCCACGCCGCTATCGGTCACCAGGAAGCTGTTTTCGATGCCTACGGCGCCTACGCCCGGAATCACGAATTTGGGCTCGAGGGCGAATACCATATCGGGCTGCAGTTCTTCGCGCGAGCGGGGTGTCAGCACCGGCAGCTCGTTGATCTGTATCCCGATGCCATGGCCTACGAACTTGGCTTGTTGCTTGGTTCCCATAAAGTTGCCTGCCAGGCCTTCCTTTTCGGCAATGCGTGCGGCGATGTTATAGAGTTCGGAGCAGACAACGCCCGGACGAGCGGCATTCGTTATTTCACTCTGTATGGTCAGTGCCGTCTGGTGTGCGCGGTAAGCTTCTTCCGTCAGTTTACCGACGGCAAAGACGCGGGTCATATCCGTCATATACGAGGTGTAATTGCCGGCCATGTCAACCATGATGGCCGTCCCTTCTTTCAGTACCGTGCCGTTAGCACCCAGGGGGCAGGAGGCGTCCATGCCGTTGCCGCCCAGGGCAAAGTCGAAAGGCGAGGGGGCTTCTGCGTTTTCGCCCGCCAGGATGCTTCCCATAAAAATATCCATATTGGCACCGAAGGCCCGGAAAATACCTATCGAACCGTTCTGGCGCATCCGCTTTTCTATTTTAAACTGAAATTCGAGGTCGGTCATTCCGGGACGGAAACAGGCCGTTATTTCCGAGTATGTCCGGGCATGCTTCTCGGCGGAGATGCGGAACTGCTCGATTTCCCATGGTGTCTTTATCTCGCGCAGGCTCCGCATCAGGGTGGTGGCGTTGCCTGTTTCTTTCGGGTTGAAGATGGATTGCAGGCGGATATAGTCGTTGTAACTCAGTTCGTCGGCTTCGAGCAACAGCTTTTCGGGCATCTTCATGCCGCGTGCGGCAAAGATTTCGGCGATCTGTTCGGGTTTGCGGATATATTCAATCTGGTCGTTGCTCAACCCGTTGGGACGTTTCACGAAGAACCAGGGTTTCCCTTCTGTTTCCAGGTAAAAGTAACCGCTGAAGATTCGTCCGGTCGTATAATATAAGTTTACATCTACACTGAGCAGGCAGGCATCTGCACCTATTTTCTTCATTGCCTGCTGTATGCGACCCCATTTCAATTGCAGGTCGTCCGTCAATTCCTGTTGTATCATCACTAACTTTTATTTTATGCGACTTCAAAGATATTAATTATTACCGGTGAAAAGAATATTGAGGCATTAAATCTTTATTAAGATTGATCCGGCACCGATCAATTTAACAAATAATGACAGACAGTCTCCCTGACAGTCTCCCTGACACTCTGGGACGTAGTCAACTTATTCACTTATAACCTCTTGGAGAGTCTCTGCCC
>JAJPZM010000038.1 GCA_021204335.1 Parabacteroides sp.
TAATGAATTGGCCGCATAACAAAAAAGAAGGCATCCTTTTAGGACACCTTCTTACCTAGCGATAAGAAACTAACCGAACTGGAACAACAAGTCAAGTACCTTCAAGAAGACATCGAAAGCCTCAGCAAAGACCACGAAAATTATGAACAACATTTCGATGATATATATCTTGCTTTAGCTGAACTTGCCGCTAAGAATAAAGAAAAACCAGCTAACCCCCCGTCCGAAGATCGGTTATGTGAAGTAAAACTAAATAAAATAACTAACTTTGTGGCTTTAAACAGAAAACGATAAAAAACGATTAAATATTATGGAGTACAATTTCAGAGAAATTGAGAAGAAATGGCACGAATACTGGATTGCCAATGGGGTTTATAAAGTAACAGAAAACAAGGATAAACCCAAATACTATGTGTTGGATATGTTTCCTTACCCATCAGGAGCCGGACTACATGTAGGCCATCCGCTCGGTTACATCGCCTCTGATATTTATTCCCGTTACAAACGTCTGCAGGGGTTCAACGTTTTACACCCGATGGGATACGACGCCTACGGTCTGCCTGCCGAACAATATGCCATCCAAACCGGACAGCATCCCGAAGTGACTACCAAACAAAACATTGCCCGTTACCGCGAGCAAATGGATAAAATAGGTTTCAGCTACGACTGGAGCCGCGAGATCCGTACCTGCGATCCCGAATATTACCACTGGACACAATGGGCATTTATCAAAATGTTCAACAGCTACTATTGCAACGACGAAAAGCAGGCACGCCCTATCAGCGAACTGATTGCCGCTTTCGAACAGGTTGGAACCGAAGGCCTGAACGTTGCCTGCGGCGAAGAAATGAGTTTCACCGCTGAAGAATGGAAAGCAAAAAGCGATAAAGAAAAACAGGAAATATTACTGAACTACCGCATCGCCTATCGCGGCGAAACAATGGTAAACTGGTGTCCTGAACTGGGAACCGTACTGGCTAACGACGAAGTAGTAAACGGCGTTTCCGAACGTGGCGGTTATCCGGTAGAACAAAAGTTGATGCGCCAGTGGTGCCTGCGTGTATCGGCATACGCACAACGCCTATTGGACGGTCTGGATACCATCGACTGGACAGATTCGTTGAAGGAAACGCAACGTAACTGGATCGGCCGCAGCGAAGGAGCCGAAGTGAACTTCAAGGTAAAAGACAGCGATCTGGAATTTACCATCTTTACCACCCGTGCCGATACCATGTTCGGTGTTACCTTCATGGTGCTGGCTCCCGAAAGCGAACTGGTGGCAGCAATGACTACTCCCGAACAAAAGCAGGAAGTAGACGCCTATCTGGAACGTACCAAGAAACGTACCGAACGCGAACGTATCGCCGACCGTTCTGTAACCGGCGTATTTAGCGGCTCGTACGCTATCAACCCGTTCACCGGAGAGGCAGTACCCGTATGGATCAGCGATTATGTACTGGCTGGTTACGGAACAGGAGCCATCATGGCAGTTCCGGCACACGATAGCCGCGACTACGCTTTTGCCAAACATTTCAACCTGCCTATCATCCCGCTGATCGAAGGCTGCGACGTAAGCGAAGAAAGTTTCGATGCCAAAGAGGGTATCGTCTGCAACTCGCCGAGACCGGACGTAACTCCTTACTGCGAGCTGTCATTGAATGGACTGACAGTAAAAGAAGCTATCGCCGCTACCAAAAAATATATAGCAGAACACAAACTGGGACGCATAAAGATAAACTACCGCCTGCGCGACGCTATCTTCAGTCGCCAGCGTTATTGGGGCGAACCGTTCCCTGTATATTATGATGCCGACGGAATGCCGCAGATGTTGCCTTTCGAAGCATTGCCTTTACTACTGCCGGAAGTAGATAAGTTCTTACCTACCGCAACCGGCGAACCTCCATTGGGACATGCAACCAAATGGGCTTGGGATGCTGCCGCCCAAAAGGTCGTTGAAACAGCTAAAATAGATAACAAAACTGTTTTCCCGCTGGAACTCTGTACGATGCCGGGCTTTGCCGGTTCTTCCGCCTACTACCTGCGCTATATGGATCCGCACAACGACAAAGGATTAGTAGATAAGCAAGTAGATGAATACTGGCGTAATGTAGACCTGTATATCGGCGGTACCGAACATGCTACCGGTCACCTGATTTACAGCCGTTTCTGGAATAAGTTCCTGTATGATATGGGGGTTGTCTGCGAAGAAGAACCGTTCAAGAAACTGATCAACCAAGGTATGATCCAGGGACGAAGCAATTTCGTGTACCGTATCAAAGATAGCAACACATTCGTATCCCTGAACCTGAAAGATCAATACGAAGTAACGCCTCTGCACGTAGATGTAAACATCGTATCCAACGATATCCTGGATATGGAAGCCTTCAAGAGCTGGCGTCCGGAATACAACAACGCTGAATTTATTCTGGAAGACGGTAAATATATCTGTGGATGGGCTGTCGAAAAGATGTCGAAATCTATGTTCAACGTCGTAAACCCGGATATGATCGTAGAGAAATACGGAGCAGACACACTGCGTCTGTACGGAATGTTCCTGGGCCCGTTGGAACAGTCGAAACCCTGGGATACAAACGGTATCGATGGTGTTCACCGTTTCTTGAAGAAGCTGTGGGCTTTATTCTATGGAAATACGGAAAGCCTGCAGATCACAGATGCCCAGCCTACAGCCGAAGAATTAAAGTCACTGCATAAACTAATCAAGAAAGTAACATTCGATATCGAGCATTTCTCTTACAATACTTCTATCAGTGCTTTCATGATCTGTATTAATGAATTGAGCAGCCTGAAATGCAATAAACGTGCTATCCTGGAGCAACTGATTATTCTGCTTGCCCCGTTTGCCCCGCATATTGCAGAAGAGCTATGGCATATATGTGGTCATACAACCACTATCTGCGATGCTCAGTGGCCGCAGCACAACGAAGAGTACCTGAAAGAAAACTCAGTTACCTACGTCATCTCATTCAACGGAAAAGCCCGTTTCAACTTGGAACTCCCGGCTGATATGTCTCGCGAAGAGGTAGAAAAGGTTGCTCTCAGCCACGAAAGTTCCGCAAAATGGATGGAAGGCAAGGCTCCCAAAAAGGTGATTGTTGTTCCAGGTAAGATCGTTAATATCGTTATCTAAATGAGAACAGCTAAGTTTTATAAAGTTTATTTTTCAATACAGGATTATCTGATGATCTTGTTCGGAACCTTGTTATATGGTTTCGGATTCAATGCATTTATCCTGTCGAATGAAATTGTTACCGGTGGTGTCAGTGGTATTTGTGCACTGATATTCTTCACCACCGGCGGAGCCATACCGGTATCGGTTTCATACTTTGTTATCAATGTAGTCTTACTACTGGCCGCACTTAAAATATTAGGCTTTAAGTTCTTGATAAAAACCATATTCGGAGTATTCTCCCTTTCTGCTTCTCTTTCATTCTTCGAATGGCTGTTGAAAGGAACTCCGATCCTTCACGATCAACCGTTTATGGCCATCATGCTCGGTGCGCTTCTTTGCGGAGCCGGACTGGGGCTGGTATTCTCGGCCAACGAAAGTACGGGAGGAACCGATATTATCGGAGCAATCGTAAATAAATACAAGAACATATCCATCGGACGTGCCTTGTTATTCTGCGATTTCTTCATTATCAGTTCTTCTTTCTTCCTGTTCCATAATGTGGATAAGATCGTATTCGGTTTTGTTGAAATGATAATCAGCAACTATGTCCTCGATATGGCACTGAACGGAAACCGCCAGTCGGTACAATTCTTCATCTTCTCACAAAAGTATGATGAAATAGCCGAACGGATCATCCACGACCTCGATCGCGGATGCACTATCCTGGATGGTGTAGGCGGTTATTCCCGAAAACCTGTCAAGGTAGTAGTCTTATTAGCCAAGAAATCCGAATCGGTCTCCATCTTCCGTCTGGTAAAACAGATAGACCACCAGGCATTTATTTCCCAAAGTATTGTCCGGGGGGGTTATGGGGAAGGATTCGATCAGATAAAAACTTAACGGAATATACTTAGTGAATTATTCAGATATTCAGAACCGATTCCTGCTGCATCCAATATACTATGGAACAGGTAATCGGTTCTGAATCGTTTTACAGAGTTATCTTTTGCTTTTTCATATTTTTCAGGATACAACTCTTTATACTTATCAGACATCCAGACCATACAGGCAGCCTGATGGGTATAAGCAGACTCAGCCGCATGCAACCAAACTCCCTCCTCTCCTAAAGCTTCTCCATGATCGGACTGATAGATGAGAATCGCCTTTTTATCCCACAAACGATCAATCAGGCTATGCAGGAAATAATCTGTATACAAAACAGTATTATCGTATGAATTGATCATTTCTTCTTGTGTGCAGGAAGAAATAATTTTACTGTTAACAGTCGGTTGATAATGGGCAAATTCATCCGTAAAATGAGAATTATACCACCAATGGGAACCTATTGTATGAAGAAGAATCATCTTCTTTCTTTTATCTACCTGCAAAGCATTATCAAAGAGAGGCAACAAATTGCCATCTACCCAACGATCAAATACATAGGACGATTTATCTATATTAACATGAAACAAAGAATCGCATTCATTCATAAAATAAACATACGTATTGGCCGCTTCCTGATTAGCCAGCCAAACCGTATAAAAATCACAGGCATTAAAGAAGCTTATGAACGACTTCTCCGTATAAGCTCTCGAATAATCGGTGCTATCGGCACGAGTCAACAAATGAGGAACACTGGGGTTCGTATAAGTTTGCTCCGTATAAATAAAAGGGAATGATATAACATCTTCTTTCGACAGTAATGGAGTCGTATTCCGTTCATAACCATTCAATCCCAAATGGTCCGGACGAAGCGACTCTCCTAATACAAAAACAACTGTCACCTCTTCATCATTGCATTGTATTCCTTTCGTCAAATCTGTCCTTTCTTTACTGATCACCTGTTTTTCTTCCCAATATTTCATAAAAGTATAATAAATATTGAAGGGGATACGTTCTGATATAGGGCGTTTAGCACCGCTCACTTGCAGCATGACAACCAACAGTAATCCGCCTATACAAGCCGGAATAACAAAAGTTCGGGTCTGAATCCGTTTGAACCTGTAAACAACGAATGCGATGGACAAGGCAAATGTTATAAGTACAAATATGACTAAGCCGGGCGAACATAAATCGCCGGATGTACGAATATCATTTTCTAAAGCAGCATCCAGAATCATAGGGGTCAATGCCGAATTCATTGTCAAGCGAAACCAGGCAAGCAGTGAACTTAGAAATGTAAGTAAAGGAAATACTATAGCAAACACATATTTATTAGCAGCTAATAAAGTGATCAGAAAAAAGTACCATAGTCACAACAGGCCATTGGAAAGCTATAACTAATAAGTCTTTACCCATTTCAACAGGTATAGTCAGAAAATCGGCAGATGTGAAGCAAATACCTATGAACAAAGTAGAAA
>JAJPZM010000004.1 GCA_021204335.1 Parabacteroides sp.
TAGTTCTATCAGAACTAATATCCAAAACCTTTTTTATTAATTTACAATAATTGACCTCCCATTATAAAACAGTCATTCACATTTCATTATAAAGCCTGAAGAAATCCTCTGAAATGATGCAGAAAGCATTACCTTTGCATGTAAATACACAGGCAAGATGAAAATAATAGCAGATAACACAGCTCCTTATCTGAAAGGAATAGCAGAATCTATTGCCGACGTCAGATACCTCAACTCAAATGAGTTTACCCGGGAAAATATACAGGATGCCGATGCGCTGATCGTTCGCAGTATAGATAAATGTACGCGCGAACTGCTGGAAGGCAGCCGTGTAAAGCTGATCACGACGGCAACCATCGGTTTCGACCATATCGACACACAGTATTGCGAAGAAGCCGGTATCACCTGGAAGAATGCACCGGGCTGCAATGCCGTATCGGTTGCCCAATATCTGTTGGCTTCACTTCTTACGGTCGCTCTCCGCAGGAATGAGCCGCTACAAGGGAAAACGATCGGTATCGTCGGTGTCGGACATGTTGGGAAAGAGGTAGAAAAATTATGCACGGCTTACGGGCTGCAAGTCTTGCGCAACGACCCTCCACGCGCGGAAGAAGAAGGAGAAAACGGATTCGTTTCTTTGGACACTATTGCCGGGGAAGCCGACATCATCACTTTTCATACGCCATTGACGAAAGAAGGCCGTTTCGCAACCCGTCATCTGACAAACGAAGATTTTTTCAATAAAACCCGCAGAAAACCTTGGTTTATAAATGCCTCGAGAGGTGTCGTACACGATACGCCGGCATTGCTCGATGCCCTGAAATCGGGCAAAATCAGCGAAGCGATCATCGACTGCTGGGAAAACGAGCCGAATATCGACCGGGAACTATTGAATCTGGCGGCTGTCGCAACTCCGCATATCGCAGGATTCTCGGCCGACGGCAAAGCTAACGGCACCCGCGCCTGCCTGGAAAACATCGAACGCTTTTTCCATATAAAGATTGAAAAGCTGAATGAAGTACAACCGCCCGTTCCATCTGATCCGGTAATAGATCTGAATCAATTCAAGGAGAATCGTATCGAACAAACCATCTTCAGAAGTTTCAATCCGCTGGCAACAGACAAGTCTTTACGGGATACGCCTGAGAAATTTGAATGGTTTCGGTCGAATTACCATCATCCCCGGGAATTCCAGGCCTATACCGCCATCAATGCAACATCTGAAGAACAAAAGATATTGAAGCTATTAGGTTTCCGGTAAGAATAGGATGCAGCCGGGAAAAAGCTTTGCTGTATTTGCCTGTCGATAATTGTCGGCAGGCTTGCCGACAATTATGAGCAAGCCTGTTGACAATTGTGAGCAGGCCTGCCGACAATTATCGGCAAGCAATTAATAAGGCATCTTTTAACGGCGGCATGCTGATAAAAATCACCGGACATGAGCTACTTTTTCAAAAGATAAAAGACAATAATTATTGAAAGAACAAATTATGGCGAAAGACAAATTATTATCCCCCGGTTTCTGCTATATTCTGGCAGCCAACTTTTTGTTGTTTTTTGCGTTTTATCTGATCCTGCCGATCCTGCCTTTCTATCTGCAGGAACGGTTTATGACGGACAAGTCGATGATCGGGTTCATTCTGTCCTGTTACACGATCGCCGCCCTTTGCATCCGTCCGTTCTCGGGGTATTTGCTGGATACTTTTGCACGCCGCCCGTTGTATCTGCTCGCGTATGCCATATTCATGGTTATATTTGCCGGATATATGGTGGCCAGCGTGTTGAGTATTTTCATCGTGCTGCGTATTCTGCACGGATTCGCTTTCGGCATGGTGACGGTGTCGGGCAATACGATCGTAATCGATATTCTACCGTCGTCGCGACGTGGTGAGGGGATCGGATATTATGGAATGGCGAACAACCTGGCGATGAGTTTCGGGCCGATGATCGGGTTGTTCATGCATACCAGTTTCAGCTATGAAACGATCTTCTCATGTTCGCTGATTTCCTGTTTTCTGGGATTCATTATGGCATATCTGGTGAAGACGCCCTACAAACAACCGGTAAAGAAAGAGCCTATTTCATTCGACCGGTTCTTTCTGGTGAAAGGACTTTGGGCGGGGATTTCGCTGTTATTGCTTTCCATTCCCTACGGAATGACGACCACGTATGTGGCAATGTATGCCGACGAGATCGGCATCTCGGTTAATTCAGGGCTTTATTTCACTTTTATGGCGATCGGGCTCGCCACGTCAAGGTTATTTTCGGGGCGGCAGGTCGATAAAGGACGTATCACGCTGGTTATTATCCTGGGTATGTATCTGGCATGCGCCAGTTTCTTTGCGCTGGCTTCGCTCGACAAATTAATGAAATGGAATCCGGTATTTACTTCTTATTTATATATAGGAATCGCCCTGTCGCAGGGTGTCGCCTTCGGAACGATGTTTCCGGCATTCAATACCCTGTTTGTCAACCTGGCTCCCAACAGCCTGCGCGGAACGGCGACTTCCACTTATCTCACCAGCTGGGATGTGGGTATCGGCATCGGGTTGATGATTGGCGGAAGCATTGCGCAAGCCTTCGGCGGATTCAATCACGCCTATCTTTTCGGTGCCTGCCTGACTGTGTTGTCAACTCTCTTTTTCATCCTGAAAGCAGGACCGCATTTCAATAAAAATAAATTACGGTAACAGTTGTCATTACAGAAAATTACATATCTTTGCGAGCAATAAATTACTAACCTTAAAGACCAATAGAAATGAAACGCATTGTGTTTTTAGATTATGTGCGCGTATTCGCGTGCTTTCTCGTTATTCTTGTCCATGCCAGTGAAAATTTTTATGGCGCCGAAGGGTCCACCGATATGGCGGGGCCTCAGTCCTATCTGGCCAGCGAAGCCGACCGGCTCTGGGTATCCATCTACGACGGATTCTCGCGTATGACAGTTCCCCTGTTCATGATTGTCTCTGCATTTCTTCTTGTACCGATGAAGAAAGAACAGACCTCATGGCAATTCTATCGCCACCGTTTTACCCGGGTGCTGCCGCCGTTTTTCATATTTATGGTATTATACAGCACGCTGCCTTTGCTGTGGGAGCAGATAGATAAAGAGACGTCATTGAACGATTTGTCGCGAATATTACTGAACTTCCCCTCGCAGGCGGGACACTTTTGGTTCATGTATCCCCTGATCAGCCTTTACCTCTTTATCCCCATCATATCGCCATGGCTGAGCAAAGCCACAGCCAAAGAGGAACGCTTCTTCATCGGGCTGTTCCTCCTGTCGACATGCATGCCGTATCTGAACCGATGGTCGGGCGAAGTCTGGGGACAATGTTTCTGGAACGAATATCACATGCTATGGTACTTCTCGGGTTACCTGGGATATCTCGTACTGGCACATTACATACGTGTACACCTGACCTGGGACCGCTCCAAACGTCTCGCCATAGGAGCCGTTCTAATGGCTATCGGGGCTCTATCGACCATCTACTCGTTCTATGTCCAGGCTATACCCGGAGAAATCCTCACCATACCTGTTATAGAAATAGGATGGGCTTTCTGTACGATCAACTGTGTAGCCCTCACGATGGGCACGTTCCTTATGTTCACATGTATAAACCGCCCGAATGCCCCACGAATCGTCACGGAATTGTCGAAACTCAGCTATGGCATCTACCTTATGCACATATTCTGGCTCGGATTATGGGTGATGGTGTTCAAACAGACGCTTGCACTGCCTACCGTTGCCGCCATACCCTGCATTGCTGTGACTACATTCGTCTGCTGTTTCATAACGACAAAGATTATCTCGTATATTCCGGGCAGCAAATGGATTATAGGATAGAATAAACTAAAAAGGCACGCGCTGCGTGCCTTTTTAGACATGGCCTAATTCTTCTATATATTGACACAGGCTTTCCAATCCGTTTTCGCTTCTGATCTGTTCACCGACAGCCGCCGCATTCTTCTTATATCCCTGGTTATTTACCAGGTCGCATATCTTTCCTTCAAGCTCTTTTTCCGAAACGTTCTTGATTTTCACTCTTTCCGGTCCCAAGCCCAACTGCTGCACGCGGTATGCCCAATAAGGCTGGTCAAGCAGCAAGGGAGTGATCAACTGCGGTTTGCCGGCACGCGCCACGCTATGCGTCGTTCCGCTTCCACCATGATGGATAACGGCATCGCAATGCGGGAAAATCAGATGGTGGGGAATCGGTTTCTGCATCAGGAACATCTGTTCGTTTCCCTGCAGCGACTCGCCCGTTTTCGCCCAACCAGAACCGACAGCCAGGCGATATTTCTGCCGCTGGCAAACATGCAGCAACATTTCGCAAAAGCGGTTACGATCCTTGGCCGTGCAGCTGCCCAGCGTAAAGAAAATGACCGGAGTCTGCTCTTTACGGATAAAAGCCATCAGTTCCTGATAGGCTTCTTCATCATACGTAAATGCGTCATTGAAGCAATAGCCGCCGATGCGCCAGCGGAAGTTCCGGTCCCAATCGGGATCGGTATGTCCCAGATACTGGCTATACATCAGGAAGTTATTACTATTTCTCCCCGCTTCGCGTCCGAAATTATCGATCGGTTGCAACCCATATTTTACCCGGTTCTTATTGATCGTGTCTTTCACCATATAATTAGGCACCCGGTTCATCATCAGCCAAAGCAATTTAGGAGTAATGATCGGGCTCGGCTTCGGGAACGGGAAAGCCGGAGGCGGCATCATCCTTCCCGGAAGGAATGGAGCAAAAGCCGTACGTACAAATGGTTTACGGCAATATTCGGCAATACCGGTGGCTGCAAATTCGGTATTTGCAGCCACTAATATATCATTTTCTTCAAGCAGGGGGATTACCTGGACAAACTGTTTATCGATGGCATCGCGCGTCCAGTTCACGATGGTTTTGAAGCTCTGTTTATTATCCGCCGCATCCGCCATCATTCCTCCGACATTGTCGAACTCCTGCATGACGGCTTTTACCGGATAGGCTTTCATCATATCTTCGAACACTTTGGGAATATTCATCGTTACTTCATGTCCCCGGTTAACCAATTCGCGCGCGACGGCCAGGTAAGGCAATACATCGCCTTGGGAACCTCTTGTTACAAGCAGTACTTTCATTTATTCAATATTTAAAGCATGTAGTTTTTTTCTATCAGCGCTCATTCACTTCGCTGTCTTCATTTTTCACTTTCTTACTCCCCACCTTCCGCTTGAAGAATATTCGAAGCAAATAAGCGAGAAAACCTAATAATATACTCATTAACATAATGACAACAAAGAACGGGTTTATAAAGGAGACCATCAATAGCTATTATCAAGAATCGATTTTCCATATTTAATATTTTCCCCTATAAACAAATAAATTATACATTTCCTATTTTTAAGGCAAATACGAATTTCTTAATAATAGAATACCGATTCTGAAATATAGCTATTG